>NZ_JBIGLU010000084.1:0-1698 GCF_043658375.1 Pseudomonas sp. PsB
CTTTTGTCAGATCGTTCTTTAAAAATTCGGATATGTGATAGATATAGACTGATGACCAGTTTCACTGCTGGAAATCAGGCTAAGGTAAAATTTGTGAGTTCTGCTCGAAAGAGCAACATGCGAATTTTCGGCGAATGTCGTCTTCACAGTATAACCAGATTGCTTGGGGTTATATGGTCAAGTGAAGAAGCGCATACGGTGGATGCCTTGGCAGTCAGAGGCGATGAAAGACGTGGTAGCCTGCGATAAGCTTTGGGGAGTCGGCAAACAGACTGTGATCCAGAGATCTCTGAATGGGGGAACCCACTCAGCATAAGCTGAGTATCTTGTACTGAATACATAGGTGCAAGAGGCGAACCAGGGGAACTGAAACATCTAAGTACCCTGAGGAAAAGAAATCAACCGAGATTCCCTTAGTAGTGGCGAGCGAACGGGGACCAGCCCTTAAGTTGATTTGAGATTAGTGGAACGCTCTGGAAAGTGCGGCCATAGTGGGTGATAGCCCCGTACACGAAAATCTCTTGTCAATGAAATCGAGTAGGACGGAGCACGAGAAACTTTGTCTGAATATGGGGGGACCATCCTCCAAGGCTAAATACTACTGACTGACCGATAGTGAACCAGTACCGTGAGGGAAAGGCGAAAAGAACCCCGGAGAGGGGAGTGAAATAGAACCTGAAACCGTATGCGTACAAGCAGTGGGAGCCTACTTTGTTAGGTGACTGCGTACCTTTTGTATAATGGGTCAGCGACTTATATTCAGTGGCGAGCTTAACCGAATAGGGGAGGCGTAGCGAAAGCGAGTCTTAATAGGGCGTTTAGTCGCTGGGTATAGACCCGAAACCGGGCGATCTATCCATGGGCAGGTTGAAGGTTAGGTAACACTGACTGGAGGACCGAACCGACTACCGTTGAAAAGTTAGCGGATGACCTGTGGATCGGAGTGAAAGGCTAATCAAGCTCGGAGATAGCTGGTTCTCCTCGAAAGCTATTTAGGTAGCGCCTCATGTATCACTCCAGGGGGTAGAGCACTGTTTCGGCTAGGGGGTCATCCCGACTTACCAAACCGATGCAAACTCCGAATACCTGGAAGTGCCGAGCATGGGAGACACACGGCGGGTGCTAACGTCCGTCGTGAAAAGGGAAACAACCCAGACCGTCAGCTAAGGTCCCAAAGTCATGGTTAAGTGGGAAACGATGTGGGAAGGCTTAGACAGCTAGGAGGTTGGCTTAGAAGCAGCCACCCTTTAAAGAAAGCGTAATAGCTCACTAGTCGAGTCGGCCTGCGCGGAAGATGTAACGGGGCTCAAACCATGCACCGAAGCTACGGGTGTCATCTTTGATGACGCGGTAGAGGAGCGTTCTGTAAGCCTGTGAAGGTGAGTTGAGAAGCTTGCTGGAGGTATCAGAAGTGCGAATGCTGACATGAGTAACGACAATGCGAGTGAAAAACTCGCACGCCGAAAGACCAAGGTTTCCTGCGCAACGTTAATCGACGCAGGGTTAGTCGGTCCCTAAGGCGAGGCTGAAAAGCGTAGTCGATGGAAAACAGGTTAATATTCCTGTACTTCCAGTTATTGCGATGGAGGGACGGAGAAGGTTAGGCCAGCCTGGCGTTGGTTGTCCAGGTTTAAGGTGGTAGGCTGAAATCTTAGGCAAATCCGGGATTTCAAGGCCGAGAGCTGATGACGAGTTGCC
>NZ_JBIGLU010000019.1:0-112577 GCF_043658375.1 Pseudomonas sp. PsB
GTGCACATCGCAGCTGGGCAGATCAGTGGCTCGCAGTCGGGTGTTCTGGCGGACGACGTCTATGTGGGCAGCAGTGCTTCGAGCATTGCTATCTCCGGGATCACCGAGCAAGGTACAGGCAAGCAGGTCTTTGAGAACCTGGTCAAAGGCGACCCGGTAACCCTGCAGATCACCGACGAGCCGGGCACTCCAGGTAACCCTGGCACCCCGGGCACACCGAATGGCGGCGATGAAGTGACGCTGACCCTCACCGGCAATGCCGTGCAGGAAGGCAACACCACGACCATCACCGGCACCCTGAGCCACCCGGCAGGCCAGGCCTTCACCGTCACCCTGAGCAACGGCCAGACCCTGACCTTTGCCGAGGGCGCGCTTACCGCGACCACCAATCCGTTCGTGGCGCAGAGCGATGACGTGTTCAAGGATGGCGAAACCCAGACCGTCAGCGTGATCGATGCCGGTAGCCACAACTTCGAGAACCTGAACACCAGCGCGACCACCATCGTTACGGTGAGCGACACCGTCGACACCGTGAAGGCCGAGCTGAGCATCTCGCCGAACCCGGCCGTGGAAGGTCAGGCGGTGACCTACACCATCACCTTGACCGGCCCGGCCGGTGCCGACCTGAGTCAGCACGGTGGCCTGTCCATCGCGCTGAGCAACGGCGAGGTGATCAACATCCCTGCGGGCCAGATCAGCGCTTCGCAAACCGCTAACCTGGCGAACGACGTTTATGTCGGCAGCAGTGCTCCAAGCATCGCCATCAACGGGATCACCGAGCAAGGCACCGGCAAACAGGTCTTTGAAAACCTGGTCAAAGGCGATCCGGTGACCCTGCAGATCACCGACGAACCGGGTACCCCGGGCAACCCTGGCACTCCAGGCACGCCGAATGGCGGCGATGAAGTGACGCTGACCCTCACCGGCAATGCCGTGCAGGAAGGCAATACCACGACCATCACCGGCACCCTGAGCCACCCAGCGGGCCAGGCCTTCACCGTCACCTTGAGCAACGGCCAGACCCTGATCT
Source organism: Pseudomonas sp. PsB (assembly GCF_043658375.1). NCBI lineage: Bacteria > Pseudomonadati > Pseudomonadota > Gammaproteobacteria > Pseudomonadales > Pseudomonadaceae > Pseudomonas > Pseudomonas sp. PsB. The sequence goes on from NZ_JBIGLU010000019.1 coordinate 1,031, forward strand.
TCGCCAAGGACGCGACCACCGCGACCACCGCACCGTTCGTGGCGCAGAGCGATGACGTGTTCCGTGACGGCGAAACCCAGACCGTCAGCGTGATCGATGCCGGTAGCCACAATTTCGAAAACCTGAACACCAGCGCGACCACGACCGTCACCGTGAGCGACACCGTCGACACTGTGAAGGCCGAGCTGAGTATCTCGCCGAACCCGGCCGTGGAAGGGCAGGCGGTGACTTACACCATCACCCTGAGTGGCCCGGCCGGTGCCGACCTGAGTCAGCACGGTGGTCTGTCCATCACCCTGAGCAACGGCGAGGTGATCAACATCCCTGCGGGCCAGGTCAGCGCGTCGCAAACCGCTAACCTGGCGGACAACGTCTATGTCGGCAGCAGTGCCCCAAGCATCGCCATCAACGGAATCACCGAGCAAGGCACAGGCAAACAGGTCTTTGAAAACCTGGTCAAAGGCGATCCGGTCACCCTGCAGATCACCGACGAGCCGGGCACGCCAGGTAACCCTGGCACCCCGGGCACGCCGAATGGCGGCGATGAAGTGACGCTGACCCTCACCGGTAATACCGTGCAGGAAGGCAACACCACAACCATCACCGGCACCCTGAGCCACCCAGCGGGCCAGGCCTTCATCGTCACCTTGAGCAACGGCCAGACCCTGACCTTCGCCAAGGACGCGACCACCGCGACCACCGCACCGTTCGTGGCGCAGAGCGATGACGTGTTCCGTGACGGCGAAACCCAAACCGTCAGCGTGATCGATGCCGGTAGCCACAACTTCGAAAACCTGAACACCAGCGCGACCACGACCGTCACCGTGAGCGATACCGTCGACACCGTGAAGGCCGAGCTGAGCATCTCGCCGAACCCGGCGGTGGAAGGTCAGGCGGTGACCTACACCATCACCCTGAGTGGCCCGGCCGGTGCCGATTTGACCCAGCACGGTGGTCTCGATATCGCGCTGAGCAACGGTAAGGTGGTTCACATCGCCGCCGGGCAGATCAGCGGCTCGCAGTCGGGTGTTTTGGCGGACAACGTCTATGTCGGCAGCAGTGCCCCAAGCATCGCCATCAACGGAATCACCGAGCAAGGCACCGGCAAACAGGTCTTTGAAAACCTGGTCAAAGGCGACCCGGTGACCCTGCAGATCACCGACGAGCCGGGCACGCCAGGCAACCCTGGCACCCCGGGCACGCCGAATGGCGGCGATGAAGTGACGCTGACCCTCACCGGCAATGCCGTGCAGGAAGGCAACACCACGACCATCACCGGTACCCTGAGCCACCCGGCAGGCCAGGCGTTCACCGTCACCCTGAGCAACGGCCAGACCCTGACCTTCGCCAAGGACGCCACCACCGCGACCACTGCACCGTTCGTGGCGCAGAGCGATGACGTGTACCGTGACGGTGAAACCCAGACTGTCAGCGTGATCGATGCCGGCAGCCATAACTTCGAGAACCTGAACACCAGTGCCACCACGACCGTCACCGTGAGCGACACCGTCGACACCGTGAAGGCCGAGCTGAGCATTTCGCCGAACCCGGCCGTGGAAGGGCAGGCGGTGACCTACACCATCACCCTGACCGGTCCGGCCGGTGCCGATTTGACCCAGCACGGCGGCCTGGATATCGAGCTGAGCAACGGTAAGGTGGTCCACATCGCAGCCGGGCAGATCAGTGGTTCGCAGTCGGGTGTTCTGGCGGACAACGTCTATGTCGGCAGCAGTGCCCCAAGCATCGGCATCAACGGAATCACCGAGCAAGGCACGGGCAAACAGGTCTTTGAGAACTTGGTCAAAGGCGATCCGGTCACCCTGCAGATCACCGACGAGCCGGGCACCCCAGGCAATCCTGGCGCCCCGGGTACGCCGAATGGCGGCGATGAAGTGACGCTGACTCTCACCTGCAACGCCGTGCAGGAAGGCCATACCACGACCATCACTGGCACCCTGAGCCACCCGGCAGGCCAAGCGTTCACCGTCACCCTGAGCAACGGCCAGACCCTGACCTTCGCCAAGGACGCCACCACCGCGACCACCGCGCCGTTCGTGGCGCAGAGCGATGACGTATTCCGTGACGGCGAAACCCAGACCATCAGCGTGACAAATGCAGGCACCCACAACTTCGAAAACCTGAACACCAGCGCGACCACGACCCTCACGGTCACCGATACCATCAACACCGTGACGGTCGTGCTGAGCGCTTCGCCCAACCCGGCAGCCAAGGGCCAGGAGGTGACCTACACGGTCAATCTGGAAGCGCCGGCTGGCATGAGCGCAAGCAACCATGGCGGCCTGACCATCAAGCTGGACAATGGCCTGACCATCATGGTGGCGGCGGGCAGCACCACCGGCACGGTGAAAGGTGCCATTCCCGACGGTGTCTTCGTGGGTGGTGGCAGCGTGTCCGTGGGCATCGACCAGATCACCCAGAATGGCACGGGTAGCAAGGTGTTCGAGAACCTGGTCCCGGGCGCCAGCGTTGCGGTGGGCATGACCAATGCCACGCCAACCATCACTTCGGGGGCCGCGCTGGTGTCCGAGGAGGGGCTGATCGGCGGGAACAAAGATACCGTCGGTTCACCAGCCGACCAAAGCGACAGCAAGTTGTACGCTGGCAAGCTGACGGTCAGCGATATCGATACGCCGTCGGCCAACCTCTCGGTCAGCCTGGCAGCACCATCGACAGCGCTGACGTCCTCTGGCCAGAGTGTGCAATGGGCGTTGTCCAATGGCGGCAAGACCCTGACCGGCACGGCCGGTGGCAAGGACGTGATCGAAATCAGGATCGACAACGCTGGCAACTACACCGTGGAGCTGAAGGGGCCGCTCGACCATCCGAACCAGGCGGCCGAGGATGTACTGTCCCTCAACGTTGGTGTCAGCGTTTCCGACGGCAGCACCTCATCGACTGGCACGCTGACGATCAGCGTCGAAGACGACAGCCCGACCTTCGCCACCAGTGACAATGCCGGCATGTGGAACACTGTCGGGTACACGGCGGTTGGCGACACGCACTTCCTGGCGGGCGGCGATGGCGTGGGCACGCTGAAGTTCGGCACCATCGTTGGCCTGCCTTCGGGCTGGAGCAGCAAGGCAACGGATGCAAGCGGCACCACGGTGGAAATCTTCGACGGTACCACGAAGGTGTTCACGCTTGCCTTGGGAGCGGATGGGCACTACACCGTCACCCAGAACGCCGTGCGCGAAGGTAGCCGAGATACGTTCAACCTGGAAAGTTTGAAATCCGGGAATACCTCAACCCTGCCCGTCACTTTCAACAGTGGCATAACGGCCACCTTCGAAGCCTTGGCCAGTGCTACAGGGAAGCCGACGATCAACGTCGGCAATGGGCTGGGGGTGGGTAACAACCACTTCTCTGCCAACGAAAAGTTCTCCGTGGCGTTCACCGATGCCCAGCAGCACGCCGTCTCGATGAAAGAGGTCACGCTAGGCATTGCGCGGCTTCAGGTCAGCGGTGACGTCAATATCATCGCCTCCTACAAGGACGCCAATGGTGTTGTGCATGAAGCAACGAAGACTTACACCATCACCTCTGGCTCCGAGTCCATAAAGATTCTGGCCAGTGACTTCACGGGCCTTGCCGGGCACGCCTTCGATACGATTACCCTGGCTGCACCGAGCAAGAGTACGCTTGACACCACCTTCACCAAACTGACCTATGTAGAGGAGAAACCTGCCAGCGACCTGAACTTCACGGTCCATGTCATCGGCACCGACCACGATGGTGATTCGGCAAGCAGCTCGTTCGTGGTGACATCCCATGGTGATGCAGCCTCGTCGACGTCGATGAGCACGATGTCGCTGATGGCGAGCGACACATCGGACAGCGCCTCCACGTCCCTGCTTGGCAGCGAGGACCACATCGTGTTCGTGGGGGCAGGGGACAGCACCGTCACCGGCAGCAGCGGCATCGCCGAGTCCTTCGTGTGGACGGCAGGTGATACCGGCCATGACGTGGTCAGGAACTTCAATGCTGAAGAAGGCGACCGCCTGGACCTGAGTGCCCTGCTGCAGGGCGAATCGCTGTCGGCCATCGACAGCTACCTGAAGATCACCACGGTCGATGGCGAGTCGACCTTGCAGGTCAGCACCCAGGGCAAGTTCACACCCGGCGGTGACACCAGCAGCGCTGACGTGTCGATCAAGCTCGAAGGTGTGAACTGGTCGAACACCACGGTCAGTTCGCTGGTCAGTGGTGGCGATCCAACCATCAAGATCGACCACTCCGGGCAATGAGCCACGCCCCGCGGCGGCGGCCAGGCCGCTGCGGGGTCCCCCTGAACTATTGATTTGGCAGCCCAACCTGTGGGGGTTCACCCGCGAGCACCGCTACGAAGGCCGAATCCGTCGATGGGGTTCAGCCGGGCAGCCTGGCGCAATCGCTCGCCAATCCGAGGAAGCGGCCCTTGTCGTACCAGGCATCGCGTTGGTAGGCCGTGTAGCTGCCCGTCTTCGACAACACCAGCATTGCCGAGGCCCTGGCGGGGTCGGCGGCGCCGAACAGCAAACGGCTGCCGCTGTCGGTTTCCGAGGTGAATACCTGCGTGCCCGGGGCAAGGTTGCTTTGCAGGCAGCCGACGAAGGCCGCTTCGCTGCGCGCCGTCTGCCCGCTCACCTGGTCGTGGCTGGCGCCGATGTCCGGGTTGTGAGCGCAGCCCGAAAGAGCAGCAGCGGCAAGCAGGCTGGCCAGGAAACGAATGCCCGTAGTGAAGGGGCGATGGATTGGGTTCACGCTGCTCATGGTTTGGTCCTCGTTTGGCGAGCGCTTTTGTCAGGTAGCGCAGGGCATGCGCTCAGGCTAAGGGCGCTGCGACTGGCAGGCGACAGCCAATGCAAGGGAAAACCACAAGACCAATGTCCGGCCTGCATGCGGTCAACTCAGGCGATCTGCCGCAGGATATCCAGCACACGGTCCAGGGCCGGGTCGATGTCCAGCGTTTCGATCGTGCCGAAGCCCAGCAGCAGGCCCGGGCGCACAGGCGCCTGGTAGTAGTAGTCGTCGATCGGGTAGATGCCGACCTCGACCTTGCGCGCAAGCTCGGTGAGCAGGCGGGTATCGACGGGCACCTTGAACAATGCGCCGACATGGGACCCTGCCGTGCTGGGGACGGCCTGCAGCCAGGGGGCTAGGTCACTGCCCAGGCGGTAAAGCAGGCGTGCGCGACGGCTGGTATAGATCGCGTGGCAGCGGCGAATATGCTTGAGCAGCTCGCCATCGGCGATGAACTTGGCCAGCGCCCACTGGCCCAGGGATGCCGTGTTCCAGTCGGTGACCTGCTTGGCCTTGATCACTGCCGAAAGGATCGCTTCCGGGAGAATTGCATAGCCCAGGCGCAGGTCGGGGAAGGTGGTCTTGGAGAAGGTGCCGACGAACGCCACCAGTCCGCTGTCGTCCATGCTCTGCAGGCAGTCGGTGGGACGTCCCTCGTAGCGGAACTCGCTGTCGTAGTCGTCCTCGACGATCACCGCGCCCAGCGCCCTGGCCCGCGCCAGCAAGGCCTGCCGTCGTGCGCTGCTCATGGGCATGCCAAGAGGGAACTGGTGCGCCGGGGTGACGTAGATCAGCCGTGTCTGGTCAGGAATGAGGTCGACTCTGATGCCCTCGTCGTCGACCGGAATACCGACGACGGTTGCACCCTGGGAGGCGAACAGCAGCCTGGCCGGTGGGTAACCGGGGTCTTCCACTGCGACGATGCTGCCTGGCTGCAGGACGACCCTGGCGATCAGGTCCAGCGCCTGCTGCGCGCCGTTGCACACCACCACGTCATCATCCTTGCAGACCACTCCGCGTGAGAACGATATGTGCTGGGCTATGGCGCTGCGCAGCGCCGGCAAGCCTGCCGGATGGCAGTAGAGCCCACCGTCGCGTTGCATCTGGCGCATGGCGTGCTGGACGCAGCGGCGCCACTCGTCCTGGGGGAACAAGCCCTTGCTGGTCGCGCCGCCAACGAACTCGAAACGCAGCGTGCCCTCCCGGATCGGCGTCGGTATCGGTGCCGGCAGGTTGCGCCAATGCTCGAGCTGCTCGGCGCAGGCCAGCTCCGGGGCCGTCGCGCGACGGGCTTGCGCCACGGGCCGGGCGTTGACGAAGGTACCCTTGCCGACACGGCCGATGAGGATGTTTTCGTAGGTCAGCTGCGCATAGATATCGGAGATCGTTTTACGCGAAATGCCGAGTTGTTCTGCGAGCAGTCGCGAGGGTGGTAGCTGGGTGCCGGCTGTCAAACGACCGCTCTCGATCGCGCCACGCAGTTGCTTGTACAACTGGCCGGCGAGGTCCTTGCGGCCATTGATGACAACATGAAGTTCCATTGTGCAAGGCTCTTTATGGAAGGTAGAAATGCGCGCCGTGGCATATGGCAAGGCCCAAGGGCAAAACTGGCAAGTTCAAGGCGCTGAACGTGTTGGCTGCCCCTGCACTTTGCAATTGCTGCGGGCGGCGATTGGTCTTGCGAGAAAAGACTGGATTGGTCTTGGACAGCTATCGGGCTGTTCAATACAGTGGTCGCGGGTGATTGAGAAGTGCAGCGAGTGAGGCACGCGTTGCACGATTCAGTTGCCTGGTGCTCGGTACCTTAGTGTTGAATGATTAACTGAACATTATCGTTCGACGGTATCGCGCGCATCTCCCTTGGATTGCAGTCAACCGGTGTGTCGTGCGCCGCGTAGTGCAATGTCTGATTTTAGGCTCGCCCCAGTGGCGAGCCTTTTTTTATCGGTCAAAGCCCTGTGACGCAGGCAGCCCTTCGCGGGCAGATCGCAGCGCACCGAGCTGCTGCGACTGCCCGCGAAGGGCTATGCGTGTCATCGACAGGAGCAGTTCAGCTGCCCCGGGACTGGCTGCCGCCCTCGGACTTGGCGGTGTCGCGGGTTTCCTTGCGGGCCTTTTCCTGCGCCAATTCCTTGGCCTGGGCTTGCGCCTGGGCGCGTGCTTGCATGCGTTCCACCAAGCGATCACTGCCACCTTCGGCGAAGGCGACACTGCTCATCATCGCACCTATCAGGGCGAGGCCGGTCATTAACTTCTTCATGGGTTCACCTGTTTTGAAAGGGACACGGAAAGTGTGTGCCATGGCAACAGGTTAAAAACCGGAAGGGGGTTGCTGAATATCCAATTACGGAAAAAACCATATGACCAAGATTCATGGGCGAATCACCCGTTTGGTATATCGCTTTAACCAGTGATTGGCTGTTCCTGACAGCCTGACAAGCTCATAAGGTGGCGGCCGGAACACACTAACAGCCCCTTTGACGAGAACCAAGATGAATACTTCAGCGCTGACCAGAAACATTGGCAGGCGAGCACTTGGGCTCGGCACGCTCCTTGTCTTGGGCGTCGCCGGCTACTACTTCGCTGGCCCGGCGCCGACGGCGGCGCCCCCGACCTCGGCGACCCCGGCGACGCCCGTGACGACCCCGGTCGATGTCGCCAGCGTTATCGAAAAACCGATCATCGAATGGAACGACTTTTCCGGACGCGTCGAAGCCGTCGAGAGCGTCGAGATCCGGCCACGGGTCACCGGCACCATTGACGCGGTGCATTTCCAGGAGGGCCAGATGGTCGCCAAGGGCGCCGCGCTCTTCACCATCGACCCGCGGCCCTACCAGGCGGCCTTGGCCAAGGCCCAAGCCACCCGGGAAAGCGCCGTGGCGCGGCTGTCCCTGGCGCGCACCGAGTTGGAGCGGGCGAGCAAGCTGATCCTGGTCCGGGCGATCTCCCAGCGCGAGCACGACCAGCATGTCAATGAGCAGCTTGAAGCGCAGGCGGCACTGGCTGCAGCCCAGGCGGACGTACAGGCGGCGCAGTTGAACCTGCAGTACACCACTGTCATCGCGCCAGTGGCGGGCCGGGTTTCGCGCGCCGAACTTACAGTCGGCAACCTGGTCGGCGCAGGCCCCACGGCCCCCGTGCTTACCCGTATCGTCTCGGTTTCGCCGGTGTATGTGAACTTCGAACTCGACGAGGCCAGTTTCATCCGTTACGCGCGCAATGGCGCCCGAGGCAGCACCGGGGTCGCCGAGCTGCCGGTGCTGATGGGCCTGGCCAGCGAGGCCGACTACCCCTACAGCGGCCGCATCAAGTCGCTGGACAACCAACTCGACCAGCACTCGGGCACCTTGCGCGTGCGTGCGGTGTTCGATAACGCCAGCGGTGTGCTGACGCCCGGCATGTATGCCCGCGTGCGCATCGGCGACGGCGCTCCCCGCGCTGCGCTGCTGATCAATGACCAGGCCGTCGGCACCGACCAGGCCAGGAAATACGTGTTCGTGGTGTCGGCAGACAACCGCGTGGAGTACCGCGAAGTGCAACTGGGCCCGGTGGTCGACGGCTGGCGTGTAGTACGCGCCGGGCTGGCCAACGGGGAGCGGATCGTGGTGCAGGGCCTGCAGAAAATCCACCCCAACGACCGCGTCGATCCGCACCCCGTCCAGGCCTCCGTTGCCGTTCAAGATCCGGCCCGGCCTGGTCGGTCCTGACGCGTCACGAGGAACAAGTTCATGAACATTTCCCGCTTCTTCATCGACCGTCCAATTTTTGCCGGCGTGCTGTCGGCGACCATCTTTCTCGCCGGGCTGATTGCCATCTTCAACCTGCCGGTGTCCGAGTACCCGGATGTGGCGCCGCCGTCGGTGGTGGTCAGGGCACAGTACCCTGGCGCGCACCCGCAGACCATTGCCGAAACCGTGGCCACCCCCATCGAGGAGCAGGTCAACGGCGTGGAGGGCATGCTCTACATGAACTCCCAGGCCACGCCGGACGGCCAGTTGACCCTGACCGTGACCTTCCGCCTGGGTACCAACCCCGACCTGGCCCAGCAAATGGTGCAGAACCGCGTGAACCAGGCTTTGCCACGCCTGCCCGAACCGGTGCAGCGCCTGGGCGTTACCACCATCAAGAGCTCGCCGGACCTGACCATGGTGGTGCACATGCGCTCGCCCAACGAGCGCTACGACATGCAGTACCTGCGCAACTACGCAGTGCTCAACATCAAGGACCAGTTGGCTCGCATCAACGGCATGGGCCAGGTCCAGGTGGCAGGCTCGGGCGATTACGCCATGCGCATCTGGCTTGATCCGCGCAAGCTGGCTGCGCGCAACCTGTCGCCGGGCGACGTGGTCCAGGCGCTGCGCGAGCAGAATGTCGATGCCGCGGCCGGCGTGATTGGTGCCTCGCCATCAGTGCCCGGCGTGGACTACCAGATCTCGGTCAATGCCAAGGGGCGCCTGAAGACCGAGGAGGAGTTCCGCGATGTGATCGTGCGCACGTCTGCCGATGGCTTGGTCACTCGCCTGCGCGATGTCGCTCGGGTGGAGCTGGCAGCGGGCGAGTATGCGCTGCGCACGCTGGTCAACAACAAGCAGGCCACTGCGATCCTGATCTATCAGCTGCCCGGCTCCAACGCCTTGCAGATTTCCAAGGATGTTCGTCAGCGCATGGCCGAGCTCAAGCAGGCCATGCCCGAGGGTGTCGACTACCAGGTGGTGTACGACCCGACCGAGTTCGTGCGTTCGTCCATCGATGCGGTGATCCACACTCTGTTCGAGGCCATCCTGCTGGTGGTCGTGGTAGTGATCGTGTTCCTGCAGACCTGGCGCGCCTCGATCATCCCGCTGCTGGCCGTGCCGGTTTCGGTGGTGGGCACCTTTGCGGTGATGCTGGCGATGGGCTTCTCGATCAACGCGCTGAGCCTGTTCGGTTTGGTGTTGGCGATCGGCGTGGTGGTGGACGACGCGATCGTGGTGGTGGAGAACGTCGAGCGCAACATCGGCCTCGGGCTGAGCGCCCGTGAAGCCACCTACCAGGCCATGCGCGAGGTGTCGGGGCCGATCGTGGCGATCGCCCTCACGCTGTGTGCGGTATTCGTGCCGCTGGCCTTCGTCAGTGGCCTGTCGGGCCAGTTCTTCAAGCAGTTCGCCCTGACCATCGCGATTTCCACGGTGATCTCGGCGTTCAACTCACTGACCCTGTCGCCAGCGCTGGCGGCGCTATTGCTGAAGGGCCACGACGCACCCAAGGACGCCTTCCAACGGGCTTTCGACAAGCTGTTCGGCGGGTTCTTCGTGCGTTTCAACCGCCTCTTCGGCCGCGCTTCTGACCGCTACGGCGTTGGGGTTTCGCGCATACTCAAGCGCAAGACCGCTGCGCTGCTGGTATACGGCCTGCTGGCGATGGCTGCGGTGCTGCTGTTCAACCGTGTACCGGCCGGCTTCGTGCCGCCCCAGGACAAGCAATACCTGGTGGGCTTCGTGCAACTGCCCGACGCGTCGTCGCTGGACCGTACCGAAGCGGTGCTGCGCGAGATGACCGCCACCGCCCTGGCCCAGCCGGGAGTGGAGGCGGTGACCGGCTATGCGGGCTGGTCGATCAACGGTTTCGTCAGCAGCCCGAACTCGGGGGTGGCATTCTTCGTGCTCAAAGACTTCGCCGAACGCAAGGGCGCGGACATGACAGGCAACGCCATCGCCGCGCAGCTCAATGCCAAGTTCGCCGATATCAAGGGTGCCTACACAGCGGTGTTCCCACCGCCACCGGTATCGGGCCTGGGTAGCGTGGGCGGCTTCAAGCTGCAGCTGCAGGACCGCGCGGCCTTGGGCAACGCAGCGGTCAACGACGCTTTGCAGGCGTTCATGGCCGAGGCCCGCAAGGCGCCGGAGCTGGCGGGCATGTTCTCCAGTTTTCAGATGAACGTGCCGCAGCTGTACGCCGATGTCGACCGTACCCGTGCCCAGCAGTTGGGCCTGTCGATCCCGTCGGTGTTCGAAGCGCTGCAGGTCTACCTGGGCTCGTTGTACGTGAACGACTTCAACGCCTTCGGCCGTACCTTCCAGGTCAAGGTCCAGGCAGATGCGCAATTCCGTGCCCATGCCGAAGATATCGCCCTGCTCAAGACTCGCAACGACAAGGGCCAGATGGTGCCGTTGGCTTCGGTGCTGAAGATCGAGCAGCGCTATGGCCCCGACCAGGCGATGCGCTACAACGGCTTCCCCTCGGCCGATGTCAGCGGTGCGCCAGCTGCCGGCTACAGCAGCGGTCAGGCCTTGCAGGCGGTGGAGCGCATCGCCGCGCAGACCCTGCCGCGCGGTATCGGCTACGAATGGACCGAGATTACCTACCAGGACAAGATTGCCGGCAACACCTTGGTCATCATCCTGCCGCTGGCGATGCTGCTGGTGTTCTTCGTCCTCGCTGCGCAGTACGAAAGCCTGACGTTGCCGATCGCTGTGCTGCTGATTGTGCCGATGGGCATCCTCTCGGCGATTGCGGGGGTATGGATGACCGGCGGCGACAACAACCTGTTCACCCAGATCAGCTTTGTGGTGCTGGTGGGGCTGGCGTGCAAGAACGCCATTCTCATTGTCGAGTTCGCCCATGAGCTTGAGCATCAGGGCCGTTCGATCCGACAGGCTGCAATCGAGGCCGCGCGCTTGCGCCTGCGGCCAATCCTGATGACTTCGATCGCCTTCATCGCCGGCGTGGTGCCGTTGATCCTGGCCACCGGTGCCGGCGCCGAGATGCGTCATGCCATGGGTATTGCCGTGTTCACCGGGATGATCGGGGTGACCCTGTTCGGCCTGTTCCTCACGCCGCTGTTCTACGTGCTACTGCGCCAGTTCTCGGTCCGTTTTACCCGTGGTGCCGGCGCGCCAGCTGCCCAGCGCGACGCTCGCGCCGCTTCTGTGGAGGGTTGACGCATGAAAAGCCTGAAACCTGCCGATAGCCGCCTGACCTTGGCCGCACCGCAAGCCTTGGCTGTGTGCTGACGGCTGGACACAGGTGGCGCCGGGGCGGCACTGGTCTGCGGTTTTTCCCGCGGATTGGTGGTGGTCTGCCCCGGCACCGTACCCTACAGTCAGCAGAAAAAATACTCAGGAGCCTACAATGGAGCCTCGTCTCGATTACTACGCGGCGTCCCCCGGGGCAATGAAGGCGATGCTCATACTGGAAGCTATGACCGGTAACTTGACCATCGAGCAGCCACTGCTGCACCTGATCAAGATCCGCGCATCGCAGCTCAATGGTTGTGCCTTCTGTACCGACATGCACTCGATCGACGCAAGACGGTTAGGGGAAACCGACCGCAGGCTGTACTCGATCGTGGTCTGGCGCAGCAGCGGCTTCTTCACCCCCCGGGAAAAGGCGGCCCTGGCCTGGACCGAGGCGTTGACCTCGCTGACTGACGGCGAGGTTTCCGACGAGGTCTACCAGCAGCTTGAAGCGTACTTCAGCGAAACCGAAAGGGTCGACCTGACCATGGCGATCAATGTCATCAGCAGCTGGAATCGCCTGGCGGTGGGCTTCAGGCAGAAACCCTGCACCTGACGCCGTCGACAATAAAACTGCCCGTAACTCATTGAATTGGCAGGGACCCTGTGGGAGCAACCGTCTTGCTCAAATTCTAAAAGTTGGCGCGATCCCCTTTGGGAGCGGCCTTGTGTCGCGAAAGGGCTGCAACGCAGCCCCAGGGTACGCGGACCGCTTGCGAATCCAGTTCTCTACGCGACGCGCAGCCCAAAGGGCAGGGTGATCGCCCACAGGTTTTATTGCAGGGTTACCGGCTTCATGCCATCCGGCAGCTTTTGAATAGCTGCCTCCATCCGCGCGATCGGTGCCGCGAGTTCGTCCGCTTCCTTGTCCTTGCCCTCCCTTCTCAGGCGATCACGCTCAAGGCGTAGGTTAAGCAAATTCTTCTGCAGCTTCAGGGCCGAGGTATTGAACGGATCCATGCTTTTCTCACGCTGTAGGCTTCCGTGCCGTTGTAGGAAAACTGGACCGTAGCAGCTCGAATTTGCTGGAGAAACTGATGTTTCATACAGGCAAATCTCACTACTTCGATTCTTCCTACGTTGCGAGGTAAAAGATCCTACAAACCACATTTCAAATCGTGTCTTTCAAATTCGCCTCAACACCGCGCGATAGCTGGGCACAACCGGTTTTCGACAATGCAGGCCCTCGACGCGGCTCAAACCAGGGCCTGCCGCTCCTTTCGAAACCTTATGTAGCAATTGCCGCCTCGCAAGCTACAGGTGGTCCGCATCCACCACCGCCTGGGTGAACGCCTGCGGCGCCTCCTGCGGCAGGTTGTGGCCGATGCCGCCGCTGATCAGCCGGTACTCATACTTGCCGGTAAAGCGCTGCGCATAGGCTTCGGCCGGCGGGTGCGGGGCGCCGTTGGCGTCGCCTTCCAGGGTGATGGTCGGTACGCCGATGCTGGGGAAGCTGGCCAGTTTGGCCTCGAGCGGGTCGTAGCGCGTTTCGCCCTGGGCCAGCCCCAGCCGCCAGCGGTAGTTGTGCACGGTGATCGCCACCTGGTCGGGGTTGTCCAGGGCCTTGGCGCTGCGCTCGAAGGTGGCGTCGTCGAAGGCCCACTTGGGCGAGGCGGTTTGCCAGATCAGCTTGGCGAAGGCATGGCGGTTCGTTTCATAGCCGGCCTGGCCGCGCGCGGTGGCGAAGTAGTACTGGTACCACCACTGCAACTCGGCACTGGGGGGCAGGGGGGCCTTGGCGGCTTCCTGGCTGCTGATCAGGTAGCCGCTGACCGATACCAGTGCCTTTACCCGCTCTGGCCACAGCGCCGAGACAATATCGGCGGTGCGTGCGCCCCAGTCGAAGCCGGCGAGCACGGCACGCTGGATATGCAGCGCGTCCATGAAGGCGATCACGTCGCTGGCCAGCGCCGAGGGCTGGGCATTGCGTGGGGTTGCCGCAGACAGGAAGCGGGTCTGCCCGTAACCACGTACGTAGGGCACCAACACCCGGTAGCCTTTTGCCGCCAGGGCGGGTGCAACTTGTTCGAAGCTGTGAATGTCATACGGCCAGCCATGCAGCAGGATCACCACCGGGCCATCGGCCGGGCCTTGCTCTACGTAAGCCACATCGAGCACGCCAGCGTTGACGTGTTTCAGCGGGCCGAAGTTATCCGCCGCTGTGGCGGCTGGCTGGGCCTGCAGTGGTGCAGCCGTGGCCATGTTCGCCGCCAGCAGGCCAAGTGGCAGCAGGGCACAGGCGAGCAGCGTACGGCTGAAGCGGCGTGGCAGGGCGGTGGTCGAGTGGCGGGCAGACATTGGGCATCTCCTTGGCGAAGCCATCGGTGCAGGTTGATGGGTGCCAGTAAAGATGACGGCTGTATCGCGGATGTGTCCGCTCGGCCTGCAGGAAACGTTCTTGTGTATCAGGTCTCAATTTGTACACATGAAGATACAAACACCGGCTGGCAGCGGGTTTTGCCGCTTCTGCTACGATCGATGAGTTTTCCCGGCCAAGGAGAGGCCCATGCATTACGTTGTGATTGAATCTCACCGCAGTGAGTACCCGCGGCCCATCCGCTTCGCCAAGGGCACCTTGCTGAACATTGGCCCACGCTACGAGGGCGAGGCAGGTTGGCAGGACTGGTACCTGTGCACCTGCACCGGCCAGGAGCCCGGCTGGGTGCCGGCCCAATTGATCGAGCGGCTCAGCGTGTGCCAGGGCAGGGCGCTGGACCACTACTCGGCGCATGAACTGGATGCCGACCCGGGGCAGTTGGTGCAGATGGTGCGCCCGCTCAATGGCTGGGTCTGGTGCAGGCGCCACGGCAGCGATGAGTTCGGCTGGTTGCCTGCGCAGAAGCTTCAGCAGCTGACCTGATATGCCGCAAACTCGGCCTGCAACCGGGCACGGCTTTGTGTAGGAGCGGCCTTGTGTCGCGATGGGCTGCGCAGCAGCCCCAGTAATTTGTGCTTGAACATTGAGATCCTTGGGGGGACTGCTGCGCAGCCCATCGCGACACAAGGCCGCTCCTACACGTGTCCCGGTTCAATTGGAGAGAGGGCCAGTCTTCACATCTGATCCGCTTTTTTTCCCCAAACCTGAATCTGTAACGGTATCAGCCCAAGCCCGACAATATGCCCATTCCCGCATCACACTTGTAGAGGTTCCAATGGGCAAGCTCGCGCTATTCCTGGGTGGTTTTCTGCTGCTGACCATTCTGATCGGTATTCTTGGCACCATTCCGCCAAGCTGACGTTAACCACCTATATCCCTCGCGGCCTGCCTTTCCTTCGGGCGGGCCCATTCCTCTTCATTGTTGGCCGATTCACCCTACCGATTTGTACGATAAGTCGTTCTTTGCACTGGGAAAACTGTCCACAAAAAACGTGGGTAGGTCTGTGGATAAAGTGCTGCAAGCCAGGCCCGCGGCGGGCTCTGTTAAATTGAGCAGAATTTGAACAGCCATTTCAGGGCGTTGTTTCAGTAGGCCAGGCCGGCGCGGCGCAGGGCAGCCAGCAGGTCGCGTACCCGCGCCGGCAGCTCGCCGGCGGGGTACACGGCATGCATCTGCGGGTCCTGGCCGTTGCTGGAAGTCAGGCGGTACTGCGGGCATACCCGCACCAGCCGCCCGGCCTTGACCTGCGCTTCACCGACCCAGGCGGCCAGGCGGGCGATACCGGCGCCGGCCAGGGTGCTGTGGTACACCGCGTCACCTGAGTCCAGGCGCAGCCTGGGCCTGGGGCGCAGGCTGGTGATCTGGCCGTCGCGGCAGAAGTGCCAGGCCTTGAGGATGCGCGGGGCAGTGTGCAGGATCAGCGCGTGGCCTTCGAGGTCCTCGGGTTGTTGTGGCGTGCCGGCCAGTGCCAGGTATTCAGGGCTTGCATACAGGTGGCGCTGGTAATCCCACAGCGGGTAGCCGATCAGCTCGCTCGACTGCGGAAAAGCACCGCGCACCACGAAGTCGAACTTGCCTTGCAGCGGGTCCAGGGCCCCGTCGCTGTACTGCACGTCCAGGGTTACCTGGGGGTGGCAGCGGGAAAACTCGGCAAGCACCTGGGGCAGGACATGTTCCCCCAGTACCTGCGGCACGGCGAAGCGGATCCAGCCTTGTGCACTGCCGCTGAGCGCGGCCAGTTCGTCGGCGGCATCACGTTGCACATCCAGCAAGCGTTCGGCGTGTGGCAGCAGGCGCTCGCCGGCTTCGGTCAGGGTCACGGCATTGGCGTTGCGGTTGAGCAGTTTGCTCCCGGCGTTGTCTTCCAGGGTTTGTACCGCGCGGGTGACCGCGCTGGGTGAGCGCCCCAGGGCGCGTGCGGCGGCGACGAAGCTGCGCTTGTGCGCCACGCTGACGAACGCCTGGATTTCCCGCAGCATGTCCAATGCCATTGCCTGCTCCTCGTTGCAGTTTTTGCAATATGGCATTTCAACACAAGCGCGGCACTTTGATTAGCCTTGCAGGCGTCTTCACTGCCTGGAACCGCGTCATGATGGATATCGCTGTGCTTTCCGTGTTCGCCTTCGCCGCAGGGCTGATCGACGCCGCCGTGGGGGGCGGTGGGCTGATCCAGATCCCGGCCTTGTTCAACGTGCTGCCCACCGCGCAACCGGCGGCATTGCTCGGTAGCAACAAGCTGGCGTCGGTGTGTGGCACGGCCTTCGCTGCGCGTTCGTTCATCCGCAGGGTGACGCTGGACTGGGGGTTGATCGTGCCGGCTGCGCTCAGTGCCTTCGTCATGTCGTTCGCCGGTGCCGCCACGGTGTCGCTGGTGCCGCCCAGTGTGATGCGCCCGGCGGTGCTGGTGCTGATCGTGCTGATGGCCATCTACACCTTCTGCAAGAAGGACTTCGGCACGCTGCACAAACCCACAAGGATCGGCCGCAAGGAGCAGTGCCTGGCGGTGCTGATCGGTGGCGCGATCGGCTTTTACGATGGCCTGTTCGGGCCGGGCACCGGCAGCTTCCTGATCTTCCTGTTCATCCGCTTCTTCGCTTTGGACTTCCTGCACGCCTCGGCATCGGCCAAGGTGGTGAACATCGCCACCAACCTGGCGGCACTGGTGTTCTTCGTGCCATCGGGCAACGTGCTGTACGCCATCGCCTTGCCCATGGCGGCGTGCAATATCCTCGGTGCGCTGACCGGTACCTGGCTGGCGGTGCGCAAGGGCGCGGGCTTTGTACGCGGGCTGTTCCTGGTGCTGTTGTGCGTGCTGATCGCCAAGTTGACGTGGGACTTGCTGGCCGGCTAGCTCACATCACCTGGCGTTGCGGCTCGGCCTGCTCGACGCGGTTGCGGCCATGGGCCTTGGCTCGGTACAGCGCCTGGTCGGCGCGCGCCAGCAGTTCGTCGAGGGTGGGGGCCGGCATGTCGGCGGCACAACCGGCCAGGCCGATACTCACGGTAATTTGCAGGTGTTGGTCGGCCTGCACCACATGCAGGTCCTGCACGGCGCGGCGCAGGCGTTCGGCAGTGAACTTGGCCCGGTCTGGTGCCAGGCCTGGGAGGATCACGACAAATTCCTCGCCGCCCAGGCGGGCGAACAGTTCGCCATCGTGCAGCTGGTCCTGCAGGGTGCCGGCGAACTGGCGCAGCACCTGGTCACCGACCGCATGGCCGTGGGCATCATTGATCGACTTGAAGTGGTCGATATCCAGCATCATCAGGGTCAGCGGCAGCGCCTGGGCGTGTTGCTGGCGGCTTTCCAGCAGCGCGTTGGCGCGGCGGGTGAAGGCGCTGCGGGTGAACACGCCGGTGAGGTGGTCGATGGTGGCCTGATGCGCCAGGCGGGCCATCAGGCTGCGGTTGGCCTGGCTGACGCAGGCCACCACCAGCGGCCCGAGCACCAGCATGGCGATGCCCAGGCGCGCCGACATCAGCGTGGTCACCCCGGGCTCGCTTTGCGGCACGCTGAAATGCATGAGGTTTTGCGCCACCGCCACTATCAGCGTGCTGCCGGCGGTGAGTGTCAGCAGTGAGACCAGGAACGGTGAGTAAGTCCAGGCGCACCACAGCAGCGCGGCAATCGGGAAGGCAATGGCCCCGGGGCCGCCGAAGGCAATGCTGGACGCTAGCGAGACCAGCAGCATCAATAACGGCGCCAGGCGGATGGCCTGGGCGCCACCGCGCACCAGGGCTCGCGCCGAGGGCGCCGTCAGCAGCACTGGCAGCACCAGCACGCTGGTCGAGAACTGTTCACTGAACCAGGCCAGCCAGGTGGCGCGCAAGGACTGTTCGAACCACGGCGCGGCCATTGCCGCCGCCATGCTGGCCGCCACTATCGCCCCGGCGGCACAGGCGCCGAACACGCTGAGCACGCCGTGGGGGGTACGCATGCGCCGGTGCAGGCGCGGCAAGCGCGAGAGCAGCAGCCAGAGGGTGACCACCACGCCCAGGTTGCACAGGTTGAACCACAGGGCCGGTACCCAGGCGCTGCCACACAGCAGATCGGCGCCGACCATGGCCAGCCAGACCAGGGCAAAGCCCGTCAGCGTGGCCTGGCGGGGGTAGCGCAGCAGCACGCCGGCCAATACCGCATTGACCGGCCAGAACAGCGACAGGGATT
The DNA here is from genome assembly GCF_043658375.1 of Pseudomonas sp. PsB. NCBI lineage: Bacteria > Pseudomonadati > Pseudomonadota > Gammaproteobacteria > Pseudomonadales > Pseudomonadaceae > Pseudomonas > Pseudomonas sp. PsB. Next base: position 19,369 of record NZ_JBIGLU010000019.1, read on the forward strand.
CGATCGGGCGGGCCAGGATGCCGCCCAGCGTCAGGGCGAAGGTCAGGCCGAGTAGAACGACGTAGTGCAACAAGCGCGATTGGGCTGGAAAAACCATGGGCTCGACCGGCAAAGCGGAAACGAAATCCAGGACAACGGCTTGAAGCACCTGGGGCAATTGTGCATAAGTGTGTTTCGTCAGAGGACTTGATGTCAATCTGCCGCGATCGGTCGAGATAATGCCAAATTGCCTTCATTCGAGATGTGTCACCTCACAGCCCGAAGAACCACGGCACCATCAACACGGTCACCAGCATCACCAGTACGGTGAACGGCACGCCGACTTTGACGAAGTCGGCGAAGCGGTATTGTCCCGGGCCCAGTACCAGCGTGTTGACCGGCGATGACACCGGCGTCATGAACGCCGCCGAGGCGGCCAGCGCCACGGTCATGGCAAACGGGTAGGGCGACATGCCCAGCTGCGTGGCGGTGCTGACAGCCACGGGGGCCATCAGTACTGCAGTGGCCGTGTTGGAGATGAACAGGCCGATTACCGCCGTGACCGCGAACAGGCAGGCTAGGATGGCGCTGGGGCCGGCACCGCCCAGCACGCTGACCAGGCCGCCCACTGCCAGGTCGATGCCGCCTGTTTTCTGCAGTGCCTGGGCAAAGGGCAGCATGCCGACGATCAGCACCAGGCTTTGCCAGTGGATGGCCCGGTAGGCGCTGTTCATGTCGATGCAGCGGCCGGCGCCCATCAGCAGGCAGCCGATCAGCGCGGCAATCACATTGGGTACCGCGCCGCTGACCATCAGCCCGACCATTACCGCCAGGCTCAGCAATGCCTGTGGTGCGCGGGTGCGGGCGGGCGCGACCAGGTCGATTTCCGCGGGCAGGCTCAGTACCAGGAAGTCCTTGGGCTTGCCTTGCAACTGGCGCACGGCCTTCCACGGGCCGACTACCAGCAAGGTGTCGCCCAGGCGCAGCTTTTCTTCCACCAGCTGTTCTTCGATCGCCACCTGCTCGCGGCGCAAGCCCACCACGTTGAGGTCGAAGCGAGTGCGGAAGGCCAGTTCGAGGATGCTCTTGCCGAGCAGTTTCGAGCCTGGTGGCAGCAATACTTCGGCCATGCCCAGCTCCTGGGACTGGTCGATGAAGTAGGCGGCCTTGAAGTGCAGCGGCTCCAGTTGCATGGTCTGGCACAGGCTGCGCAGGTCGTCGCGGTTGGCGAACAGGTCGAGCAGCAGCACATCGCCCTGATGCAGCACGGTGCTGGAGTCGGCGGCGATCACCCGCGTGGTGAACTTGTGCTGGCGCTCGATACCGATCACGTTGGCGCCATGCCGGGTGCGCAGCTCCAGCTCGCCCAGGGTATGACCGATCAGCGGCGAGTGGGGGCGGATGCGCAGGCGCCGTTCGCGGCCGTTGAGCTTGTAGTCCAGCACCAGGTCCAGCAGGGTGCGGCGGCTTTCCACGCGGCCGTCCTTGCGCACTTCGCCATTCAGCCAGTGCCGGGTCAGCAGCATGTAGCCGATGCCCAGCACCAGTACCACCAGGCCGAACGGGGTGAAGCTGAAGAAGCTGAAGCCCGCTTCGCCATGGCGCACCAGTTCGCTGTGCACCACCACGTTGGGCGGTGTGGCCACCAGGCTGAGCATGCCGCTGATCAGGCCTGCGAAAGCCAGCGGCATCATCAGGCGGGCGGGTGATAGCTGCAGGCGTGCGGCGATGCTCAGCACCACCGGAATGAAAATGGCTACCACGCCGGTGGAGCTCATCATCGAACCCAGCCCCGCCACGGCCACCATCAGCAACACCAGCAGGCGCGCCTCGCTGTTGCCGGCCCGCTCGCTCATCCATTCGCCGATACGGTAGGCAATGCCGGTGCGCACCAGGCCTTCACCGATCACGAACAGGGCGGCGATCAACACCACGTTGGGGTCACTGAAACCGGCCAGCGCCTGCTCCACGGTGAGGATGCCCGACAGCGGCAGGGCGAGGATCACCAGCAGCGCGACCACGTCCATGCGTGGGCGGTTGATGACGAACAGGGTGATGACGATGGCCAGCAGGCCGAGGACCCAGAGCAGCTCTTGGTTCATGGGGAGGGGGTGTTCCTTTACACGGGGGCACGATAGACAGTAGCAGCCAGTGTGCAGGATCGTGGTGAAGGGGGTGTTGATGTGCTGCAACAAAAAGGGCCGCTAGGCGGCCCATCGCTGGCAAGCCAGGCTCCCACAATGACTGCGCATGGCTTGAGGTCAATGCGGTCGAGGTGGGAGCTGGCTTGCCGGCGATGGGCTGCGCAGCAGCCCCTCAGGTCACCGGATCAGTGACGGTGACGGCGGTGCTTGCCGTTGTTGTCGCCCAGGTGGTTGCCGATGGCACCACCGGCTGCGCCACCCAGGCCGGCGCCCACGGTGGAGCCGGTCTTGCCGCCTACCGCGCCGCCCAGCAGTGAACCGCCGGCCGAACCCAGGCCACCGCCGATGGCGGCTTCGGTACGGTTGCCCTTGCGTGCACCTACCGCACTGCCGGCTGCGCCGCCGAGGCCGGCGCCGATGGCCGCCCCCGTTTTGCCGCCGATCTGTTGACCGACAACGTTACCCAGAACACCACCCAGGCCACCGCCAATGGCGGCGGTACCGTCACCGGCGAAAGCGCCCTGGCACAGCAGCAGGCCGAGGGCAAGGGAAGGCAGAGTCAGACGCATGATACGAACCTCAAAGGAATCATCAGGTTAAGGTGCCGCGCAACGGGCGGCGGGCCAGGGTTGAAAAAGACGCTTCAGCGGTAGTAGCGGTCACCACGGTATTGACGATCGTCATCATCGTCGTCGCGGTCATGTCGATGGTGGTGGCGATGGCCACGATCGCGATCACGGTCACGCCAGCCATCGTCGTCGTCATGGTAGCGATGGCTATGGCACCCTGCGGTCAGCAGGACAACGGCAATCAGCGAAAGGCTTGCAAGACGGGTCATCACGATATAGGTCCTTGATCCGCAAAGGTTTACGGCACACCCTCTGAGACTGGAAAGGATCCATTTGGTTTCGCTGGCAGGCAAAAATTTGTCGTGCCAGCGATGAGCGGCGGGGAAAGTGTGGAATCAGTGGGTTGGCTGAATTGCCAACACCACACCGTTGGTGATCTGCACCAGCACGTAGCGCCCCCCCATGTTTACCCAGTGGCTCTCCTTTTCCGGCGCTGGCAGGCCCTTGGTTTTCCAGTCCTTGATTGCCTGGTCATCGCGTTTGTACTGGTCGGGTGCCTTGTCGCCGACCTTGAGCTCGCGGTTGTGGGTTTCTGGCGCGGTGATGCTTTCTTCGCCGGAGGGGGCTGCGGTGGCAGCGAGGGGCAGGCAGGGAAGGGCGGCGAACAGCAGGTAGTGCAATTTCATGACGTTCTCCTTGTGGCGGAATGCCTTATCTGCGACAGCCACCTGCGCGTGACAATTCACTCGCGATGCTTGCCAGTGCTAGAGTCGCCTTCTTTTTTACCCTGAGGATGGAACATGCGTGCGATTCTGCCGATGGCCGCGGCGCTGATGCTGATCGGTTGTGCTTCTGCGACCATGGAAACGGCCCGCGGCGGCAAGCCGACCGCGCAGCTCGACTCGCACAAGGCGCCGGAACTGGTGGCCCAGTGCATCCAGTTCAGCTGGCAGGAAGAGAAGGTTTTCGGTGACGACGCCAGTGGTTATCTGGAACCACGCAAGCAGGGTGGGTTCACGGTGTATACCCGTGAAGCCGAGGCGTTCGTGGATGTGTATCCGCAGGCGGGTGGGGCGCGGGTGGATTACTACGCGCAGAAGAACGACGGTGTGGCCTTGCAGCGCCGGGCGGCGGCGGCGACCTGCCTGTAACGGCTGGCGACTTGGCAGGGGCTCTGTGGGGTCGTGTGGGAGCGGGCGCGCCCGCGAACACCGGCGTAGCCGGTGCCAGCCACCGCGTTGTTTCTTCGCGGGCACGCCCGCTCCCACAGTGACCGCGCCAGCATTACAATTTTTAGCAAGGCTTTTGTGTCGCAGGGAGATTGGTGGAGGCTAGCATGAGCCCCCACGAATCAAGGAAGACACCATGGACCGCTCACTGCAACTCAACCGCGCCAGCTGGGATGAACGTGCCCCGCTGCACGCTGCTTCCAACGACTACGAAGTCGAACGGCTCGTCCAGCATCCCGAACACCTTTCCGAAACCGTACGCTTCGACCTGCCGTTGCTTGGCAATATCGACGGGCTCAACGCCGTCCACCTGCAGTGCCACATCGGTACCGATACCCTCTCGCTGGCGCGCCTTGGCGCCAAGGTCTGTGGCCTGGACTATTCCGCGGCTTCGCTGGCCGAGGCGCGGGCGTTGGCCCAGCGCTGTGCGGCACCCATCGCGTATGTCGAGTCCGACGTCTACGCCGCCGACAAGGTGTTGCCGGCCGGCACGTTTGACTTGGTCTACACCGGCATCGGCGCGCTCTGCTGGCTGCCTCGCATCGAGCCATGGGCGCGTACTGTCGCGGCTCTGCTGAAGCCGGGCGGGCGGTTGTTCCTGCGCGACGGGCACCCGATGCTGATGGCGGTCAACGAGGACCACCAGGACCGCCTGCAACTCGAATACCCGTATTTCGAGCACGAAGAACCGACGGTATGGCACAACGACCAGACCTACGTCGAAACCGAGCAGCGCCTTTCCCACACCGAAACCCACGAGTGGAACCACGGCCTGGGCGAGGTGATCAGCGCCTTGCTGGCCCACGGCCTGCAGCTGACCGCCCTGGTCGAGCACCAGAGCATCCCCTGGGAGGCGCTGCCGGGGCAGATGGTCAAGGGCGACGACGGTGAATATCGCCTGCGCGAGCAGCCCGCACGCCTGCCCCTGAGCTACACCCTGGTTGCAGTAAAAGCCTGATCAGGACAGGTAACCACCGTCGACATTGAGCGCGGTACCGGTGGTGTAGCTGGAGGCATCGCTGGCCAGGTACAACACGGCGCCGGCCATTTCCTTGGGGTCGGCCACGCGCTTGAGCGGGATCTGCTGCAGCGCGGCATTGAGGATGGCGTCGTTCTTCACCAGTGCCGAGGCGAACTTGGTGTCGGTCAGGCCCGGTAGCAGGGCGTTGCAGCGGATCCCGAACGGCGCGCATTCCTTGGCGAAGACCTTGGTCATGTTGATGACTGCCGCCTTGGTCACCGAATAGATGCCCTGGAACAGGCCGGGCGAAACCCCGTTGATCGAAGCCACGTTGATGATGCTGCCGCCACCATGCTCGCGCATCAGCTTGCCGGCCTCTACCGACATGAAGAAGTAGCCACGGATGTTCACGTCCACGGTCTTCTGGAAAGCTCCTGGGTCGGTATCCAGCACGTTGCAGAACTGCGGGTTGGTAGCGGCGTTGTTGACCAGGATGTCCAGCCGCCCGAATTGTTCGCGGATGCCGGCGAACACTTGCTGGATCTGCTCCAGTTCACCGATGTGGCAGGCCACCGCCGATGCCTTGCCACCGGCGGCGATGATGGCATCGGCCACCTGCTGGCAACCGTCGAGCTTGCGGCTGGACACGATCACATGGGCACCTTGCTGGGCCAACAGGTGGGCGATGGCCTCGCCGATGCCACGGCTGGCGCCGGAAACGAAGGCAATCTTGCCGTCGAGGTCGAACAGGTGGGTCTTGGACATGCTGTTTTCCTTGTTATCCGTCGTCGAGGTCGGGGCTCAGAGGCTGGACTTGGCGATGACCTGCAAGGTCATCTGCTCCAGCAAGCGGTTCATGTGGATGAACTGGGCGAAGCGCTTGTCCTGGGTCTGGCCGTGGTAATAGCGGTAGTAGATCTGCTGGACGATGCCGGCCAGGCGGAACAGGCCATAGCAATAGTAGTAATCGAAGTTGTCCAGGCGGATGCCGGCGCGCTCGGCGTAGTAATCGACGAACTGGCGGCGGCTGAGCATGCCCGGTGCGTTGCTCGGCTGGCGACGCATCAGTTGCACTGGCGCCGGGTCATCGGCCTCGATCCAGTAGGCCAGGCTGTTGCCCAGGTCCATCAGCGGGTCGCCGAGGGTAGCCATTTCCCAGTCCAGCACACCGATGATGCGCATGGGGTTGTCGGCATCGAGGATCACGTTGTCGAAACGGTAGTCGTTGTGCACGATGCCGGGCCGCGGGTGGTCGGCGGGCATTTTCTCGTGCAGCCAGGCGGTCACCTGTTCCCAGCGCGGGGCGTCGGGGGTCAGGGCCTTTTCATAGCGGCTGGTCCAGCCCTCGATCTGGCGCTGCACATAGCCTTCCGGTTTGCCCAGGTCGGCCAGGCCGCAGGCGTTGTAGTCCACCTGATGCAGTTCCACCAGGCGGTCGATGAAGCTCTTGCACAGGGCCTCGGTGCGGTTGGCGTCGAGGTCCAGCTCGGCCGGGATGTCCGAGCGCAGGATGATGCCCTTGACCCGTTCCATCACGTAGAACTCGCCGCCGATCAGGCTGCTGTCGGTGCAATGCACATAGGCCTTGGGGCAGTAGGGGAAGCCGCCGTTGAGCTGGTTGAGGATGCGAAACTCGCGGCCCATGTCGTGGGCTGACTTGGCCTTCTGCCCGAACGGTGGACGGCGCAGCACGAAGTCGCGGCCCGGGTAGCTGACCAGGTAGGTAAGGTTGGAGGCGCCGCCAGGGAACTGGCTGATGCTCGGCAGGCCATCCAGGCCGGGGATGTTGGCTTTGAGGTAAGGGTCGATGACAGCCGCGTCGAGTTCTTCGCCGGGGCGTACCTGGGTGGACTGGTCGGTGAGCGTCATGCGTTTTCCTTATTCTCGATCGCAAGGACTATTGGCTAATCTAATGGTCCGCCGGGGATGGGACAAGCGTGCCAGATGCCATATAGGGGAGGGTGTTGCTGCCTGATCAACTGCCTTGATGAAGCGACTGCCGCTATCGCTGGCAAGCCAGCTCCCACAGGTACAGCGACAACCTCGAGAGCAACGCTGTACCTGTGGGAGCTGGCTTGCCGGCGATAGGGCCCGAACAGGTGGGCAAAAAAAAACCGAAGCCGGTCAGGCTTCGGTTTTTCGATCATCCGCTATTTCCAGCCCTCAGGACGGGAACAGCTCGCTGAGCTTCATCGACAGCATCATGTCGCCTTCAACGCGCAGCTTGCCGCCCATGAATGCCTGCATGCCGTCGGTTTCGCCGCTGACGATACCCTTCAGGGTTTCGCTGTCCATCACCAGGGTGCAGTTGGCATCCGGGTTTTCGCCTTCCTGCAGGTCGCAGGTGCCGTCCTTGACGATCAGCGCGTAGTGCTTGTCTTCGTCGGTGATGTTGAAGCCGAACACCAGGTCCAGGCCGGCGGCAGCGGATGGGTTGAACTTCTCTTGCATCTTTTTGACGGCATCAGCTACGGAGGTCATGGCGCATTCCTTATAGAGTGATTTACACGTCCCCGCAGGGACACAACAAGCCGGGCTCATCGATAGGTGACAAGCTCCGGCGCCCTCAACAGCTGCACATGGGCCTGGCTGTTGAAGGAAGCCAGTGCCACGTCGCGGCCGCGGAACTTCAGCTGGCTGAGCGACGTGTTGATGATCTGCCAGTTCAGCGCGAACGCCTGGCCGGGGGTAATACGGGTAACCAGGTGGAGCAGGGCGGCAATGGTGCCGCCCGAGGTGAAGATGGCGATATTGTCGCCGCTACCGGCGGCATCCAGTACGCGCTGCAGGCCGCCTTGCACGCGGGCGGTGAACGCCTGCCAGGTCTCCAGGCCATCGTCGGCATGTTCGCCATCGTGCCAGCGCTGCACCATCAGTGCGAACAGGCGCTGGAACTCGCTGCGGTGCTGCGCGCCATTGCGCAGGATGTGCAGGGCGTCGGGCTCCTGAGGCAGCAGCCCGGGCAACAAGGCGCGGATCACACCATCGGCATCGAACTCATTGAATGCTGCATCGGTCTCAACAGCCGGCACCGGGCAGCCATTGGCGTGCAATGCATCCAGGGCCAGGCGCGCGGTATCCTGCTGGCGGCGCAGGTCGCCTGCCACGCAGCGGTCCAGCCTTACACCGAGCTGGGCCAGGTGCTCACCCAGGGCCTGGCTCTGGCGCACGCCCACGGGCGAGAGGACATCGTAGTCATCGGCGCCGAAGGAGGCTTGGCCATGTCGGATCAGGTAGAGGTTGCCCACGAAAGGTTCCGGCCTGTTGGAGGTTGCTGCGAGGTTAGGATGCGGCACACGGGCTGTCAACGAAAAAACATACAAGCGTTTGAAAAGGTTGTTTGAAAGGTGTTGCCAGCGTTTGCCACGGCTGGCAGCACCTCAGGCGCAACGGTATGCTTGCTACAGTTACGCGCCGTAGTGGCGCAAGTCTTTAAGGAGTCAACGTGGAGTTTCTTGCTGAATACGCAAGCTTTCTCGCCAAAACCGCCACCCTGGTCATCGCCATCCTGATAGTGCTGTCGGCCATCGCCGGGCTGCGCGGCAAGGGGCGGCGCAAATCGGGTGGGCAATTGCAGGTCACTCGCCTGAACGAGTTCTACAAGGACCTGCGCGAGCGCCTGGAATCCGGCCTGCTCGACAAGGCCCAGCTCAAGGCCTTGCGCAAGCAGCAGGCCAAGGCGGAAAAGCGGCAGAAGAAGGGCAAGGCCGAGGAAAAGGGCCGGGTCTTCGTGCTGGACTTCGATGGCGACATCAAAGCTTCTGCCACCGAAAGCCTGCGCAACGAAATCACCGCGCTGCTGACCCTCGCCACCCCGCGTGACGAAGTGGTGCTGCGCCTGGAAAGCGGTGGCGGCCTGGTGCACAGCTACGGCCTGGCTGCATCGCAGCTGGCGCGCATTCGCCAGGCCGGCATCCCGTTGACCGTGTGTATCGACAAGGTGGCCGCCAGCGGCGGCTACATGATGGCCTGCATCGGCGAGAAGATCGTCAGCGCACCGTTCGCCGTGCTGGGTTCCATCGGCGTGGTGGCGCAGCTGCCCAACGTCAACCGCCTGCTGAAGAAGCACGACATCGATTTCGAAGTGCTGACCGCCGGTGAATACAAACGCACCCTGACCGTGTTCGGCGAGAACACCGAGAAGGGCCGGGAGAAGTTCCAGGAAGACCTGGACATCACCCACCAGCTGTTCAAGGACTTCGTTGCCCGCTATCGCCCGCAGCTGCACATCGACGAAGTGGCCACCGGCGAAGTCTGGCTGGGCGTCGCGGCACTCAACCGCAAGCTGGTGGACGAGTTGCAGACCAGCGACGAGTACCTCAGCGAACGCGCGCGCAACGCCAACCTGTTCCACCTGCACTACGCCGAACGCAAGAGCCTGCAGGAGCGAATCGGGATGGCTGCCAGTGGCACCGTGGAGAACACAGTGGTGGGCTTGTGGAGTAAACTCGGCCGCCTGCGCTAACACCTTGAACCCGTTGAAATTTTTTTTCGTTCAGGGGGTTGCAAGGTTAAAGGAATGAAGACATAATGGCGCCCATCGAAACGCAGCAAACTTTGAAAAAGGTTCAGCGTTTCAAGGAGATAGCGAAGCGCAAGCTGCTAGATCCGACCTTTGAGGCCGAGTAGCAAAGTGGTTATGCTCCGGATTGCAAATCCGTCTACGCCGGTTCGATTCCGACCTCGGCCTCCACCATTCGAAAGCCCCGCAGCCATTGAGGTTGCGGGGCTTTTTTAATGCCTGCGGATTTTGTCCCGTGCTCGATTTGGGACAAATTTGGGACACCGAAGAAAATTGCGTGTCCCAGTTGTCCCCGGCAAAATCCGGTGCATGGCCACTTACGAGCAGCGCCCAGGCGGCGCATGGCGGGCAAAGATCCGCCGGAAAGGATATCCCTCCCTATCAGCGACCTTCGATACCAAGGCCGAGGCCCAGCGCTGGGCGGCGGAGATCGAGGGCGATATGTCGCGCGCCCGGTTCGTCGACATGCGAGAAGCGGAGCGCACAACCCTGGCCGAAGCTTTGGATCGGTACTCCCGGGAAGTCAGCTCGACCAAGAAAGGCGCCAAGCAAGAGCAGACCCGGATCAACAAGTGGAAGAAGCACGCATTTGCCGAGAAGGGCATGGCTGCTTTGCGATCAAGTGATTTTGCATCGTACAGGGATGAAGAGCTCAAGGCGGGCAAGTCCACGGCCACGGTCCGTCTCGACCTGGCGATCATCAGCCACCTGTTCACGGTAGCCATCAAGGACTGGGGTATTGAGGGGCTGAGCAACCCGGTGATGAAGCTGCGGATGCCCAAAGGGGCAAAAGAGAGGGATCGCCGGCCGAAGGGCTTCGAGCTTGCCGGCGTCATCGAGAAGGCGGGGGCGATTCACGCCGAGATGCCGGCGATCATCCAGATTGCGGTAGAGACGGCGATGCGGCGCAGCGAGTTGCTGGGCCTGCGGCGGGAGAATGTGAAGCCCAAGCATGTGCTGCTGGAGGACACCAAAAACGGGACACGCCGATTGGTCCCGCTTTCCTCCCGTGCCAGGGCATTGCTCGACGGCTTGCCGGCGCGCCTGGACGGCAAGGTGTTCTCGCTTGCACCTCACTCGGTGAGCCAGTACTTCAACCGGGCCTGCAAAGCGGCCAAGGTGGAAGACCTGCACTTCCATGATCTGCGCCATGAAGGCACGTCCAGGCTTTTCGAGAAGGGCCTTTCGATCATGGAGGTGGCCTCGATCACCGGCCACAAAACCATGAGCATGCTCAAGCGATACACCCACCTTTGCCCTGACGCGCTCGCGGACAAGCTGGGTTAGCGGACGCTCGCCAGCGTCGGCGGCGCCTGGCGCTTCCTTCCGGGTTTGGCCGGCGTGTGCAGGCCCTGCTCGAACTCCTGCAGGAACTCGCGCACCGTGCTGACACGCCAGCAAACGCGTGCACCCTGCTTGAAAAAAGGTGGTAGCCACGCTGCGCCGGCCTGCCGGGCGCTGCGAATGGCGGATTCGGACCGGCCCAGCAGCTTGGCCAGTTCGGGGATGTGGATGATCTCTGGTTCCATATGGGGCTCCTGCCGCACCCGGCGGCATCAGTAGGATGCGACTATCTTTTTGCGCTGCTCGTGCAGCTCGTTCTCTCTGGCCAGCTGCGCCTCACGGTCAGCGAGCCACTTCCTGGCTTTGTCTTGCGCGGCCTTGGCGCTGGTGAACAGCTTCGGCCTCGGGTGCTTCACGCCTTTGCTGTCCACGCAGAACAGGCCTTTGCGCACGATGGTGACCTCCCTGACGGCGAAGTCCTCGCCCAGGGTGTAGGCCTTGAATGGGGTGGTCATGCAGGTCTCCACGCCGCCGGTGGCGGCAGGTTGGTGGTCAGTCGCAGCTGCTGGAGCTGGAGCCGCTATCGCTGGAACTGCTGCTGTCGCTCGACGAGTAGCTGCCGCTGTCGTAGCTGCTGTAGTCCCGGCTGGAGCAGGAGCTGCTGGTGCTGCGCGATGGTTCGTAACTGTCTGCTTGGTAGGCGGGATGCAGTGGGCTGACGGGGCTCAACGGATTGAGCGGATCAAGCATCGGGTCTTGCCTGCCTGATGCCGGGCTGTGGCCGCGTGCGAATCCTGTCGGTGCCAGAGCCGGACGCGGCTCGGGCTTCTTCTTTCGCTTGAAGATGCGAGTCAAGAAATTGAGCATGAGTCTCTCCATGCCCGCGAGCGTTTGCCGGCGGGCTGCGTTGAGGGGGAGGGTTACTTGGTCAGTTCGTGTCCGAACGGCACGCGGAAACCGGAGGCGTTGCGGTGGCCGCCACCGCCGTACTGCATGGCGATTTCCGAAACATCCAGGCCTTCGTCAGTGCTGCGCAGGCTGAAAACGCGGCCTTCAGGGGTGTCCCAGTAGCAGGCGGCGAAGGGCTCGCCCTGGGCCATGAGGTGACCCGCATCGCTGGTGAGTGTGTAGGGAAGGCTGGCTGCCGGTACGTCGTGACCACCGATGACCAGGCGGCGCTTCATCACGGCGACCAGTTCGGCAATGTCCTTGTGGTGCTTACGCTCGATTGCGGCGCCGTCCGAGCGTAGGGTTTCCACGTCGGCTGCCATGAGCTTGTCCCAGACTTCGAAGTCGTAGGGGTAGCTGAACAGGTTGGCCTGGATCTCGCGGGTGCCGTCCAGCTGGAAAAGCCAGAGGTCCCGGTCCTCGATGTGGCGCAGCAGCATTGGCGGCTCTTGCTCGGGGAAGAAGTGGTCCCAGGCGAGCATGGCGCCGCTGCGGTTCATGTCGAAGCAGCAGGCGATGGCCGGTGAGTTCTGGGAGCTCATGAAGGTGTGTGCGCTTTCCCAGCCCAGCGCGGTAGATCCATCGGCGTACCTGCCATCTACCCGAACGCCGGCATGGAACGGCGGGAACTTCGCAAGGTCCTCAGCCGCTGATTTGTGATGGTCCAGAACAATGATGCTTCGGGCTTTCCAGCTGATCCGTGCGAGCACGTCGTACTTGTAGCTGAAGTCGACGATGATCACGTCTTTGTCGGTGACGTCTGGTGGCTCTTGGCCGTACACGCCGGCCACAAACTCCACCTGGTCGCCCAGGGCCTTGCGAACAACCCAGGCGGCCCCGAAGCCGTCAGCACAGTTGCCGTGGTAGATGCACATCGTTTTGCGTTCAGACATAGGTAGTCCTCGCCCGCGCGGCTGGCAGCGGGCCTTATTGATGGTCGAGGATAACCATTTCGGTAGAGTCACCGATATGGTTCCGCCCGGCTGGCGGGCTTGAGTAGTAAGGGGGCTAGGCGCGCGCTAAGACCTCGTAATTGGTCATTGGCACAGCTCCTTCGGCACCTGGACGGTATCGCCGATCTTCGATTTGACGAGTGATCGGAAGAAAGCAACCAGCGGGGTCGGCCCGTAGAGCCACGCCACAGCTGTTCCAGGGCCTCCGCTGTAGCAGTACTTGCTACTGCCCATGTGCGGGTTCCACTGCAGGCCGCCCCGGTGCTTGTCGATCAAGGGGCCGCCGACCGCCCAGTCTTCCCAAGGGTTGAAGCGCTTGGTGTGTTCGATTGCCTGCCCTTGGTGCCGGGCAAACACCCTCCAAGGCACGCCGTTGTACCCGGGCGGCTCCAAATACACATCCAGCCCTTCGGCCGTGCCAACTGCCCAGCCCAGCGCCTCGCCGGCGAGGTTCGACGCGCTCACTTCGATCAGGTCGGGCATGGCGCCACCTGCTTGGCCTTGGCCGCTTTGGCGCGCTCGATGTTGCCGAACTTGCTCTTGCGCTGGATATCCTTGAAGGTGCGGCAACCTGACATGAACAGGGTTGAGGTCAGGTCTTTACGGCTCCGACCAACCTCCATTATCCCTTTCACACCGTGGCGACAGAGCACGTATGCACTCTTGTAATCGCCACTGCGCAGCATCGTTGTGTAAAACGCCAGCCGCATTGCCAAGCGCCAACTGTCGCTGTCGTCGGACGGGTGCATGCGACGGGTGTAAAGCTGGCCTTTACGGTACTTGCTCACAGCTGATACCTCTCATCAATCCAGCGCCCAGGCGCCAGAGCGGGTGTAGGTTCGGGTTGGGTTTCGTGCGGGGAGAGCTGGCGCTCGTTGCCGGCGTTCTCCCTAAACAGCTTGCGGCATGCCTCGGACTTGAGGTCATGCGTCATGCACCGTTCTGGCTCAGGCTTCTTGAGCATCCAGTTGGGCAGGCAGGACATGCCGCTGTCCGACTGCCAGCAAGTAACGGCGCGCGTCGTGTCTTCCTTCACTTCCAGGTGACCTGGTTGCTCGATGCAGCCGGCCAGGGTGGCCAGCAGCAGGAGGCAGAGGGCGAGGCGGGTCATGCCTGGGCCTCCAAGCGCCCATGGATGACCATATCGATGAAGGTTTTGGGTAGCTCAACAGCTTCCTTTCCCGGCGACCAAGACAATGGCGGGCTTTTCCGGATCATCTCGTTCAGCAGCTCGAACGCGGCCAACAGCTGATCGTCATTCACCTCGCCGTCTTCCGGCAGGTCATCGCAGAAGTAATCGTCAGGGTCGATCTGGCGGGGGTAGTTCGGCGTGCAGAAGACCAGTCTCAGGTCGGCCAGATCGATCTCATGATCGATCAGGTAGTCGCGCAGCTCTTCCTCATCGAAGAAGTACCGGTCACCGTCATATTCGGTGATCGGCTCTCCGGCCCAGACACGCTTCGGCATGGCCGCGAAACTTATGGCTCGGCGCTCTTTATGGCAGGCCGGGCAACCCCGGCCAGTCGTGTGGATGGGGTGTTCGGGGTTCTGCTCACACTGGCGGTGGGTCGACCCGCTGTAGCGGGCCATGTGCTCATCCTTGCCCCAGAACCTGCCGCCGGCATCAACCCAGCCGGTCACGGTCTGGAGGCTGGCAGCTTCGGGGGATTCGTACATCACGACTTTTTCTTTAGGCATGACTTCGTCCTTGGCCGCCATATCGCGGCAGTGAATAGAGGGGAGAGGGGTTACAGCGAAGGAGTACAGATGTACTCCAGTGGTCAGGAGGGCTTGCGCTCCAGGGCGGCGCGGGCTTGCCAGCCTTCCCAGTTCTCTACGACGTCACGCTGACTCTCGTTGAGTTCGTAACCCTCGACGACTTCATACTTTTCGTTCGCCCAGGCTAGGAACTCCGCCCGCTCATCGCGCTCAACCTGCGCGCTCGGCTCTGCGCTGTACGGCTCGCCGCATTTCACGCAATCGCTTCTGAAGGGCACGAACTCATGGGCACCCTCCGCGCACAGGTCGTTGGTCGGCTCTGCGCTGGCGGATAGGAAGACTTCGATTGCAGCGTTATCCGAGCTTGTCCTTAAGAGTGGATGTTTGTTGATCGCATTTGCATAAGCTCCAGAAGATAGGAGCAAGTCGACCCGTGCGCATCTTTCGTCGTCCAGACCGCCAAGGCGAATATCAACCAGCAGCGCATCCCGCTCGGCCATCTGGGCGCGCAGGGTGTCGCGCTCTTGCTCAACGCTGGCGCATAGACTCGCCACCTCATGCAGCCTGGCTTCGCACCGCTCAATCTCGCCAGGGTTGGCAGCGCTGGCGAACACGGGTCGGATCTCGCGCATGATCCCGAATTGGTTGAACCGACCAACTTCATGCGAATGCATGGCCCGCGTCATCTCGCAACATTCTTTCCAGGGCGTCCACTGGGATTCCGGGCGATTGGTCTTACTGCGTACCTGCCAACCCACGGGATCGCCCTGGTACTTCTCGGCAGGCACTGCGCCTGCCATCGGCCCCAGGCCAACAATCGGCAGCCCAGTCGCCGCCGCATCCCGTTCTGCCTCTTCTTTGGTCCACCAGAAGGCAGTACCAACCATCCAGGCTATTGGCTCGGGGTGGGGCTGCGGGGCTGGCGCCAAGGCTTTGATGTGCGTGCGACCGCCAAAGTAGTGCCAGTCGATCTTCCAGCCAGTGACAGCGGAAAGGCTCTGGCAGATGGTTTCGGCCGCATGCTTCGGCACGTCACCTACCAGGCAGGCGCTTACGCCATTCTTGAACACGTCATCTGCACATGGCGGAAGTTTGTCGCTGACCATCTCGGTGTTGCTGGATCGGTTTTCTGTGGGCATGGGGATACCTCAAGTTGAGTTTCAGCTTCCGAAAAGACTGAGCTGCGATTCGGCGGGTTGTTCGCGAGCGGCGGTGACCTTGGCCAGCTCGTGCTCAATGCGCGCCTTGGCGATCGCCAAGTACTCCGGGTCGAGCTCGCAGCCGATGAACTCGAACCCTTCGCGCATAGCTGCTTTGCCAGTGCTGCCGCTGCCCATGAACGGGTCGAGCGCGGTGCCGCCAGGCGGCGTTACCAGGCGCAGGAGATAGGCCATCAGGTCGGTGGGCTTGACTGTGGGGTGGTGGTTGCCGTTGCGCTTTGGCCAGTCGGCGTCCTCGACCTGGCGCATGGTGGCGTTGGTGCTGACGGCCTTCTGGTCGCCAATTGGCAGGCCTTCGTTGCGGTCCTTGCGGCTGGTCTTGGCGCAGTAGAAGAACCGGGCAGCGCTACCGGTGTCGGCGTGGAAGGCGCCGGCCACGCGCTCGCGCATGCCGGAGTACTTCACCGGCCCGCTAAAGCCGTTGGCCGTTGGCTCGGCGCTTTTGACCGGGGCACTGGCACAGGCCTCGGACGGGAACAGCACTACGACATCGTCGCTGCCGTCGTGGATCAGGTTGGCGGGCCAGCGTCCGAGATCGCTCGGTTTGCTGCGCTCCACGGTATCGCCATCCTGCCCCGGCACGGCCGTCAGCTTCTTAGCAGGGCCGCCCCAGCCAGGAGTTCCGATTTCAGGTACCTTGCCGTCGGGCCACCCCACCCGGCATCCGTCGATGTTCAGCGCCCCCGTGCCATGGGCCAGCACGTTCGCCGCGACGGTGCCGGTCAGTGGCTTGCGGGCGACGGTGATCGGCTCCAGTGCGGGTTTGAGTGCAGTGCCCCAGCCTTGCCAGTCGCCGTCCAGGTTCCGCGACTTCGGGAAGCCAGAGCCGTAAACCCAGGCGATCATGTCGCGGATTTCGAAGCCTGCGTCCTCGATGCGGACGGCCATGCGGTGCTGGGTTCGGGTGCCAGCGAAAGCCAGAAGGTGGCCGCCAGGCTTGAGCACGCGCAGGCACTCGACCCAGATCTCGACGCTCGGCACGTCGTAGTCCCACTTCTTGCCCATGAAGCTCAGACCGTAGGGCGGGTCGGTAACAATGCTGTCGACCGAGTTGTCAGGCATGGCCCGCATCGCCTCGATGCAGTCGCCAAGGTGAAGCGTGTACGTCATGGCAGGCTCCAAGCGTGCAGGCGCCGCCCTCGCCGGGGAGGCGTTATCGTTGAATAGGGGAAGGCGCTGGCGGGCAGCGCGGGTCAGGCAGCGGCGGATAACGGCTGGGCTAGCGCCTTCTGAACTGCCTCGACGATGCGAAGCAGGTAGGTGTATTCGTGGTTTTCCTCGACCGCCTCTTCCTGGAGGGTGTGCCACCACTCTTCTCCGAAGATATCGGTGAGCAGGTCGTTGTGGTGCCAAGTCTCGCTTGGCACCTCCAGGCCGCCTAAAATGTCTACCTGGTCGAACAGGCGTCGCGCCTCGTCCTTGTCCATGGATAGGTCGCGACGCGCTTTAGTCACAGTTCTCCTTGCCAGCGCCTCCAGAGCGCTGCCACTGAACCTGGTCGAACTGATGCCACGGTCAAGGCAGTTCAGCACGTAGCTGGCATTGCAGTTGGTGACGAACTCGGCAACCGTGCGCGGACCCATGCCACCCCAGTAGGCATTCCAGCTCTTGTCCCAGCAGCTAATGGTGATCTTGCCCTGAGCCGTCTGATAATTCGGATCTTTCTCGGTCGGACAGTCGCGGCGACCGAAGTCCTCCAGAAACACGCTGATCGGATCGAGGCGCGGAACGTCACTGATGACGAGCTTAGTTACTGTCGAGGTTTCGACCTTCATGTCGATCTCCTGGGCATGCGCCGCCCTCCGTGCTGGTGGCGGCATGGTGGCAATTTGGTTTGGGGTGGGGTATTACGGGTGACCGGCATGGGGCCGGATCAAGGAGCGTATATGCAGCAGCGTGAGGCGGGTTTCTTCCAGTTCTTCGAAAAATATCCAATGGCTGAACGCCACGAACACAAGCATGGCAATGGCCATTACTCGACCGTGAGCGTTGGGCTTTTCCAGGGGCAAGTTGACGGCGCGTTCATTGGAATTTACGACGAGCACGGTCGCCTTCGCAGCGAAGAAAACCTGCCATGGGACATCATCGAAAACAGCTACGGCCGGAGCATCAGCCCGGTTGATCTCCTATCCAAGCTGACGGAGACCGCTGTGGCTAAAGCTGGCGCGCCGATCGCGTCCTAATTTTCTGCTGATATTCTGAGGGCCTCTCGTGCCCTGAAATTCTCAAGCTTCCGCGCCACAGCCGGCGACACTGTGATTTCGTGGCGCGGAGGTTCCAGTAGCGGCAAGGCGCCGCCCGGGCCCAGCCCATGCAGGTGATGAATCATCAGGGTCATCGCCTCGCCCTGTTCCTCAATCCCGGCCCACTCCATTAGCTCCAGCAGGGCCTGTTTAGTCCCTGGACGAACCTTCAAACGCAGGTCTTCTTCCTGCAGTCGCTCGGCCTTGGCGCGGCGCTTCTCGTCGCGGGCCTGCTGTGACATCGCCATACGGCACCTCCTTCAATCCGCTGGGCGGTAGGTTGAACTGCTCACGCCGCCTTGTTCTTTGCAGCGCGCTTCGGATTTTTCTGCTCAATCTCAAGGTCCATGTCGTTCCAGCCGGCCAGGAACCAAGAGCCGTGGAACGTGTGAGAGGCGAATGGGTTGGCCAGCTTGCCGCCACCGTTGCGGCGGCATTCCCGGCCAAGGTAGTAGACGCTGGGGTGCTCGCCGTGGTCGCTCATGGCCTATCCCCTATGCCGCTGAAGCGGGAAGTTGATCTTGTATGCAGCCAGGATTCGCTCCAGCTTGCGATTTCCGATCCCGAGTACTGCGGTAGCCCGGCAGCGGGACATACCCTCGTCGCGCAAGGCAATGATCCGGTCTGCCAGTTGCCGATCAGCAGCCTCTTGAGCGGCGGCGTCCTTTACTGGCTGCGCCTGGCGTGGCGGCTTGCAGAACCTGAATCCTTCGCGAGCGGCTACGCCCCAAAGCGCTCCCTTGGTTTCGCCCAGGAGTTTCGCGACCTCGCCACAGGTCATGGTCTTGGCGAGTTCGGCGATCCGTGCCGCACGAGTTCTGGCGCGGCTCTGCTGCGGGTGTTCCGATTTATGCGCAGTAGGCTTCGCCCGCTTCGGCTTTGGCTCTGGGTGCTTGCGCTGCGGCAACGGCCGGTAGGTGAAGCCCTCCAGCACGATCAGCTGGCCGCCAGATGCGAAGAAGGCCGCTTTGGCGGCCTCCAGGTCGATAGATGGGTTCATGCGAGCTACCTCATGAGGGCTTTGCGAACGAACGGGTCAAGGTCGGGCTGATTCAGCAGCCAGCGGCGGTAATCGGCCGGCAGATCGCTGAACTTGGTGCCGCGGTGCTTGCCGAAGCCGATCACGGTCGGGATGCGGGCGTCTTCGGAGATGCTCCAGAGTTCTTCCCAGTCGGCCACCGGGCGGTCCAACTCGGCAGCCAGGGCATCGAGAATCTTGACCAACAGCAGTCGGCAGTTCTTCACATCATCCAGGGCGGCGTGGGCATTGCGGAGCAGGCCCGGAGCTTGCTCGCGGTAGTGCAGGTAGATCATCGCCGACTGCGAATGAGAGTCGGCGTCGGGCCACAGTCGACGGCTCAGGGCTGCGGTGCAGATGCGCTTGAGCTCTGGCTTGCCGATGACGCCCCAGTCGTAGTCGACGTTGTGACCGATCAGATACTCAATCTCGGCAGGCAGCTGGAATTCGGCATGGTCTGGGCAATCAACCAGTTCCTCGTCGAGGATGTGGCTGGTAGCCAGGGCGCCGAGCTCAATCGGCTTGCCTGGTTTGTAGCGCTGCAGGAATTCGCCGGCCACAGGCAAGCCTGGGATGGCTGCCAGTTGCAGCCAGGCTGCCTCAACCAGTTGAGGCTCGTTGAAACCTGTGGTTTCGCTGTCGAAGATGAAGGCATTCATGCCGATTGCTCCTGAGGTGTGAGTTCGTACTTGCGCTGGTCCTTCGCGGCGTTCAGCTGCGCAAGTAGGTGAGGGGACTGCTCGAGGACGCGATAGGCTGCCGAGAACACGCTCTGCAGCTCCTGCATCGTCTCTGTGATCGGGATCTTCGACAGGGCGTCGTCGAGCGCCGCAGCCTGGAGATCAGCTTGAGACTTGCCATCGTTCAGCCAGGCCAGAAGGCGCCGGCCGGTATCCGGGCTGACAACCTCCGGCTGATCGAAGAGGCGGGTACGGTCCTTGGTGGCCACGGCAACATTACCGTCGTGGAGGAGGTCGAGCACCACGGTGAACTCGTAGTCAGATCCGTCACGCTGCTCCGACTTCATGCCAAGCTTGAGGATCTTCTTGCCTTCGCCCTGGACCGTCTCCGTCTTGCTGCGCATCGTGCAGATGATGTGCAGCGGACTGGTCAGGATGGTGTCGACCAGCTTGCGGTGGCGCGGCGTCGTCTCGTTCCAGGCCGACCAGGTGTTGCCCTTGTAGCGCTGCTTGGCGATCGTGTCGTTGATCTCCAGGCAACCGCCGGAGCCGACCCACTCATGCGAGTAGCTGTCGATGATCAACGTTGAGTAACCGCCAGCCTCCGCAGCCTTGATGGCCTCGATGTACCGCTCCGGCGAGTACGGCGCGCTCAGCCCCATGACGTCAAAGTCGGTCAAGTCAGCATACAGCGAAGCGCTTTCGTGCTCGGTGTCGATGACCGCGATCCGCCCGCCCAGGCCGATGGCCAGTTGCAGAGCGGAATAGGTCTTGCCTGATCCAGATGGGCCGGTAAGTGCTAGCCGTAGCCTTGCCTGCTTACGTTCGGCTTTCTTGAACATTGGGATGCCCTCAGTTCGGTTGGTTGTCCCACTGCCGCTCAATGCGAGCGGCCTCTTCTTCGTACTCTTTGCGCTCGTCGCCCTGGTACCGCTCAGGCGAGAACGATCCGACCGTCATCCAGTCGAGCTGGGCGGCCAGGCGGGGTGTTGTGTTCATGGGTGCCTCAGGAAATAGCTTTGGTGACTGTGGCGCGGGCTTCGGCCATGAGTTCGGCTTTCTCTGTCGCATAGCGGTCTGGATGCCACTGGGCGTCGAGAGCCACGAAGCGCTGTACGATGCTCAGAAGGTCCGGAGCGGTGGCGATCAGGCGGGCATTAGCTTCTTGCTGCGCCTGTCCGGCCTCGGTCGGACCGCAAGCGGCAACCTCTTGGATGACGCCATGGCGGAGGCGGGCCTCTACATAGACCGTCGAAAACCCCTCCCGCTTAGCGAACCAAGGGCCGGGAGTGAATTTGCTCTCGCTCATCACATTCCCTCCCGTGCGCCGCCAGGCTTGCGTGGCCAGAAGTCGAAGGCGAACGCCGACAGCGCCATGTGCATCTTGTTGGCGCGCTCCATGCCGGGACGGCGGAGCACCTCCTTGAGGTAGCACCACTGCAACTCGCCGTAGCCATAGGAACTGGGGTTATTGGCATGATCGGCCTCGATCACCTTGGCTAGTTCATCGAAGAACTTCGCCTGCTGGGTGTCTTCCATGGCCCAAAAGGCCTTGGCCAGGATGGCAGGCGTCAGGCCGACGACCTGTTGGTCGAGCTCTACGCGAATTTCGGACATGCGAATCTCCCGCGCCATGCATGCGGCCGGCGCTGATGTGGTGGTTACTGGGTGATACAGCCGGCGTAAGAGCTGGCAAGCATCCAGGCAGTGCAAAGGGAAAGGGTGATGAAGCTACCGCGCCACATGGCGAAGCGGCGTGCGCGCTGGTAGCTGGTCATGACTCCACCTCGACATAGAAATGATCTTGCGGGGGGCCATAGCCTGCTGTTCGGAGGTGATCACAGAGTTTTATGGCATCCGCCTCAGTAGGGCAAGTTCCAGCCTCGCTTGGAATGCTTCCATCCTTGCTGCCGCGGTATCCGATACCGCTGAGAGGATTATCTTCATCAGGGAGCTCTGCTAGAAACCATCGGCGCCCATCATCGCCGCTCTTGTAAATTGCGAAGCTCATGGGCGAGGCCTCACAGCGATCTGGCCCGACTTGAGCGCCGCTACTACCTCCGGCGGAAGCTTCTGCACCGGCAGTTCGCGGGGCAGGCCCACGCCGATGATGGCCAGGCTGCGTTCGATCTGTTCTAGCTGTTCGTCAATCAGGGATTTAACCGGTGCCGTGCTCATGCGACCCTCCCAAACGATTCCAGCCCTTGCTGGTTGTTTCGCTCAATGATCCTGTTCAGGCGTTCTTTGTAGTTGCGCTGCTGGTCCAGGCCTATCGCTTCGGTGAGCCCAGCCAAATCGATGGCCATCTCCAGCTCGCCCCGTAGGATGTCGCTGAACGACGCGCAGATCTGCGTGAACCGCAACTCGATGATTTCGACAACGTCCTGCCTGGTCTTCTTGTTCATGCTGTCCTCCGGGCGGCACCTGAGCCGCACATGGCTTCCATCTTGTCGAGTGCCGAGGCGATCACCCGGCGGCTCTCGGTCCGCTGGCGTTCATCGCGCTCTCGGATCATCGTGCTCCAGGCCTCGTTGTTTGCCCGGGCCTGCTCCGAGGTCATATGGTCAACCCACGACGAGTCACCAAATAGCTGGTACTGGCGGTCGACCTCGCGGGCCTGGGCACTGTCTGCGTAAAGCTCATGCTCGCGAGCCATAGTCGCCTCCAGGTGGTGGGTTACTCGGTGGGTGGTGGTGGGAGTGGCATCCAGTGGGTAGGCGGGTTTTCATCGGTGAATCCGCCGTCCCACGACATCCAGAATGGTTCGATGTCTTCGTACTCAGGGCAGCGGCACACACCGCCGCAGTCGCCTACGTGCTTCAGGAGCTCGTCGCCTACGGTGTAATGCCCCAGCGTTACTCGATCCGGGATCGGCACGCCGTCGAATGTCTGGCCAATGGATGCAAGCAGCACCTCAGTGCCGTCGCGCGGCGCCGATGCAATCGGCTGCCAGCCACTCATGCAGCCTCCGGCCAATGGCGATTGATGCTCTCTTTGGCATAGGGGGAGAGTCGCTCGAAGCTGTTTACCCCGCCACATCCGGGCATGGTTCCCTCCAGTTCGACGCAGGCTTTGATGTCACAGCGACGCGAGCACACCCAGCCGCCGTAGTGGCAGCGGTGCACTTCTCCTTTTGGGTCGGGGTGATAGGCCAGCCCGCCTTTCCAAGATGGCGACCCGCGCAACTTGAGGCCGCAGCCCCGGCACACAGCCTGGGTATCGGTGCAATTGTGCATGTGGTGATCCTCTGGACCGCATTGGCCAGGAGCCAGGCGCAGGTGACCAAACCCACCGTGAAAGGTGGCCTGGCGCCTGCCTAATGCGGTCGTATGTGAAGGGAAGGGGATGCGAGGTGTATCGGTGATGCGATCTGGCCGGTGCTGATATCCGGCTTCATGAGGGTTTTAGCGATTTGCGCGACAGCAGGGCATTGCCCGCCTTAGTGATTCGCACCTCATGGACGCTACCTGCGCATCAGCCTGCGCATTCAGATCGCATCCCGATCACACCCTGCGATGGGGAGCAGGGCATCGGGCCGTCTTTCCGGCTGCCAGGGATTTACTAACAAAGCCCCAGTTAAGGGGCTTGGTGCACTAGATTCTCGATACTGTGAATGGAAGCGCGTAGCAGCGTTGCAGCGGGCCCACGAAATCGCTTACCCATCGACTGGAAAGGTCATTCTCTACGCTGGCTGCCAGCTGGTAGTGGGTCACCTCGGCAACAACCTTGCCGGTCCACGAATTGATCACAGCCCATTTGTTCATAGTGTTGCCCTCCAGGGCGGTTGATTTCCCGGCAGCCACTCGTGGGAATGGCTGCGAGTGAAACCTGCCGCGACCCGCTACTGGCGTCGGTCGCTGGCAAAAATCGAATGTCGTGTTGACCGCTGCGCCGGCGTGCCGGGCGCTACAGCTCAACGGGTGTTACAGGTCGCTGTTACCCGCCACCTGCGACTGGGCGATGATTTCTTTCCATACGTTTTCTGGTTTGGGCTGCCAGGGCTATTCGATACAGCGCAGCAGGGTGGGAGTCGCCCACGCCCGGTGCGTTAGTCGTTTCGCTGGCTGGCAGCCTTTCTGCGATTGGGTTGTTAAAGAGCGGTGAGGCTTGAGGGCCTCTGCAGTCCCTCGTGAGTGACTGCGATGGACAAAATATGCACCAGTGCAATTTGAGTGTCAATGCACTGGTGCATAAATTTTTTCGAAGACACAAAAAAGCCCGCGCTAGGCGGGCCTCATCGGTTAGTGCGGATTACTCGTCAGGACTGGGTTTGGCGATAAAATCCTTCGGGATGTATGGAACCTTGGTCACCTTTCCATCCTTTGTCTCGAACGACACGGACTTCGCGCCGCCGAATGCTGTGGCATGGCTGTAGACCCACATCTGGCCGTCTTCCCTGGATGTGACCATGTAGGGGTTGCCCATGATCTCGTAGAGCTGATCTTCGGTCATGCCGACCTTGACCTGGCTGGCCTGGCCGAAGGTGAATGGGGTGCCGGCGCAGCCCGCAAGAACGGCGACTACTGCGGCGAGAAGGAATCGGTGTATGTGGCGAAGCATGGCGACCTCCCTGTGAATTGAGCCGCCATCCTACCACTCTGGCAATGAGCCATCACGCAGGCGTAAAAAAGCCCGCTGGGAAGCGCGGGCTAACGTAGGGAAATCGGATGAGCCTTCACTGTGCAGGGTAGGGCGTGAAAAAAGCGTGAAGGCATGAAAAAGCCCGCCGAGGCGGGCTTATCAGATAGTAATGTCAACTCTGACCTGGGCGACTTTTGAGCTGGGCTGCACGGATCTCATCAAGAATTCGACGATTTGCCTCAGTCTGGTCCTGGGCCTGCTTGATGAGGGCATCAATCCGCTGCTGGTTTACTAAAGCCTCTTTCCCGCCGTCAAAGAACGCCTTACCACCACCAAAAATGGTGGCATTGGCGCCCATAATGCCCAGGACGATGGCTACGCCGATACCAGCCATCCAGAACCGCAGTTCTTTATTGGCTTGTTTCACTTGACCAAATTCGGCTTCGGCACGCTCTACAGCCGCAAGCGTGGCGGCCACCGACTTGTCATTGGACTCCAGGTGCGCTGCTACGGCCTGTTTATAGGCAATCGCTTCCCGCCGAGAAGATTGATCTCGCAATCTCATTTCTCTTCGGAATTCATCAGCAAGACGATCGATCCGGCGCTCCATCCTCTGCTCGATGCTTGCAAGATCTTCCTTCACCGCGTGATCCTCTGCTTCATCAGGCCCAGTATGTACGCTAACCAATGGTTTGTCTTCAGCATTGGCAGGCTCCACCAGTACAGTAGTTTGTGACGATGTGCCGCTTTTCAAGACCATATTGGCTGATGGTATGCCAAGGGCGTAGGCGACCAGATCCTGATTTGTTTTGCTCTTGGCGACTGGTATGACCAAGCTTAGGTTAGGGTTTAGCGACTGCGGCTGCATTTGCCTGGGCTGCCTCTACTTGTTCCACGGATTGTAGAAGAGCCATAGCGAACCCTTTGGCAGCCTTCAATGGCATCACGGCTTGCATCATTTGAACCCGATAGTGGTCAACGTTCTGGGGCTCAACAGTGAGGATAAGCTCGCCAGGATTGTTACCAGCTACGAACACTTCCTCCTTAACGTCCATGCAGTCCCGGGAAAAAGTAATCGAAACCTGAGCGCCGCCATCGTTGGTTTGCATCATGATTACGTGCGTCTGATCAACGACCTCACTTACAAAGGTCTCCGATTTCCGGTGCTGCAGACGTACGCCTGGTGCTGGCTCTTGCATTGTTAAACACTCCGTTGAATATCTCTTTCTAGCTATCCTGACGCGCCCCAGATGCCGCGGCAGCTTAGGTCAATATTGCAATCTGATCACACCAGGTGCGCATTCCACACCAGCAGCACCCAGCCCTGCGATTACGCTTGCTCTCTGAGGATAAGTCCCGCCTTCACCTCATCCCCATACCCCACCAACCGATCCTCCCCAGCCCGGCGGATCCTCACTCTGGCACCTCGCAAGGTGTCTTTACCCGGACAATTAGCCCCAGGTGGGTTTCCTCTGCATATCCGGCAAGCCTTTCCTCGGCGTCCTGAAAGGACCGGCACATCCTCAGTACGGCTTGAGCATCTGGGTCATTCCCGGACAGGCTGATGCGCTCAGCAATCCGTTTCAGCTCGACGGCTGACCACTTGAGGTCAGATGCAAGGCCTTGAAGGTCGCGGCGGAGTTCTTGGTTGGGCTTGGTTAGGGGCATGGCTATACCGGCTGCCCGTTCCACACGTAGAGCACCCGGGCCAGAATGTGGGTGTCGTCCACGCGGATCTCCTCAGGGTCATGGTGCTTGTTGTCCGAAATCATCTTGAAGCGTTCACGGCCTTTCTTCTGCAAGCGCTTCACGTAAAGCATCTCGTCATGAGAGAAGAGGTAGATGCCGTCACCGGTGAATTCTCGGATTGTGATGTCAACAAGCAGGGGGTCGCGATCCTTGATTGTCGGAGCCATCGACTGGCCCCAGCCGGTTATCACTTTAAGGTGGTAATGCTCCTTGAAAGTGATACCCATCTCGCGCAGATGCCTTGGGCTTACTCGTATGTCCTGAAGCATTTCTGGGTAGTCATGCGGGATCTGACCTCCGCCCATTGCCGCCCGGACGTCGTAGTGAGCAATCCATACTTCGTCGCCAACCTGGCCGGGCCTGGAAAAGTCGACAGTAACCACGTTGGATGAAGCCTGCTCAGCGGACTTTTCCTCAATGGCATCGGCGATTTTCTGGCGGGCGTCGAGAGAGAGCCCCTTTCCGTGCTTGGCCAGCATCTGCTTGACGATATCGGCTGTAGATAGAGTTTCGCGCCTCTCCGCCTCTGGCTCACCCTCAACCAATGGCTCATAGCCGCGCAACTGATCGGTGGTAACGCCAAAGAACTCAGCCAAAGGCCTGACCTGCTTGTCGGTAGGCTCTTTGATGCCTTTAGGGCCCTGCGGCTTGAGAATCCTGGAAATGGTCGATTGGCCGACGCTTGTACGGCTCGACAGCTCAACCTGGGATATGCCGTTCTTGGTCATCAGCTGAGCGAGAATTTTATCTATCGATTTATGCATGAGTGCAATGCTGCCTCCCGGCGGTGCATACAGCAATAAGGCAGAGCGTTGACATATATGCACCAGTGCATGATGATGTGCATATCTACAAAGGAGGCAGCCATGAGCGCTACCGATCTTCCGAAAAAACTGGATGAGCTGCTGGGCTCTGGATTGACCTACAAGGCCATCGCAGAGCGCGCCAAGTGCGACATCTCGACGGTTTTCCGTATTCGCAACGGCCAGATCAGCAACCCGAGCTACGTGGCAGGGACCGCTATCGACCAAATGCACGCTGAGCTGGCCAAAAACGGCAAGCAAGGCATCAAGAAATCAGCTGCCTGACAAATTTCATAGCCGCAAGGAGCCAACCAAGCATGTACCAAGACCCGAATCAGAAGCGCGCCATCCCGGTGAAGGTCCGTTTCGAGCCCGTGCTCGACCGGATCCTCCGCAAGGCTGCGAGCAAGACCCGCATGCAGCACGCCACCTATCTGTACGAAATCATCGAATGGGCCGTAGCCAACGGCGTTATCGAGGAGCTGATGCAGGACAAGCAGCAAGAAGATATCGCGGGCTGAAGGCCCTTTGGAGGCCTAAATGACCGTACAGCTTGATCAGCTGTCGCCAGATGTGCGGCAGCGAGTAGAGGGGCTGATGAGGGCCAATGGCTGGGATTTCAGCACAGCGATGAACCAGGTGTTCGAAGCGGCTGTAGCCAGTGGGGCCTTGTCAGTGGTTGGCCGAAGGAAGGCCAAAGTCTTGCAGTTGGTGACCCCAATGAGGGCCTCTGCGAGGGACTCTTCAGGG
This sequence comes from Pseudomonas sp. PsB, assembly GCF_043658375.1. Taxonomy (NCBI): domain Bacteria; kingdom Pseudomonadati; phylum Pseudomonadota; class Gammaproteobacteria; order Pseudomonadales; family Pseudomonadaceae; genus Pseudomonas; species Pseudomonas sp. PsB. The sequence goes on from NZ_JBIGLU010000019.1 coordinate 46,721, forward strand.
TAGGGCGGAGGCCCTCTTAACACTCAACCTCAAACGACCGAAGCATCCAGGGGATCACCCGATGGCCTACGACGACAAAGCACACCGACACGACCACCAGGTCAAGGTCCGCTTGGATGACGAGGACTTCAACGAACTGAAGGGGTACGCCCTGGAGCTCAAGGCTCAGCACAGCGTGCTTGCCCGGGAAATCATCCTGGCAGCGCTGGCGTTCAAGAAAGAGCACGGCCACCTGCCGCTGATCAACGAGAAGAAGGCCAGGGCCTGAATAGGTCAAGGGAGGACGAATGTCGCCTGCAAACGAAGCGGTACAGCAGCACGACGTAGAGGTCGCCCGGTTCCGCCGGAATGACTTCGCGGACCTGGAGGCCTGGGCGGAGGAGGTTGGTGTCAGCACCGACGAGCTGGCCGCGCAGATCCTGAAGAAGGCCACGCACTTCCTCGCGCAGCGGGGGAAGCCCAAGAGCAACAACGTGGTGCCGTTCGCGGCGCCGAGGTAACCGTCCGATCCCTAATTAGGGACCCTGGCGTCAGTCCCTCATAAGGGACGCCAAATCGCAGAGACAAAAAAGCCGGGATTGCGGCCCGGCTCTCTGCATAACGAAAAACTCTGTTGAGGAATCTTACCTATGCAGACCCCAAGTGTACAGGCCCTGCAAAGGGTCGCGCCACAAAACGACAGACGCGATTTCGTGGCGCGCATGTCCTCCCGGGAGATCGCCGAACTGGTTGGCTCCAGGCATGACAGCGTGAAGCGAGCCATGGAGCGCCTTCAGGAAAAGGCCATTGTGAGCTTTTCACCGTCGGTGGAAACCTCTCACCAAGGCCAAGGCTCCCGTCCTGTTGAGGTTTATCTGGTCAACAAGCGCGACAGCTTCGTCGTTGTCGCCCAGCTGTGTCCGGAGTTTACGGCGGCGCTGGTTGACCGCTGGCAGGAACTGGAGGGGCAGGTGGTGGCCACGCTGCCCGACTTCACCAATCCAGCTGCCGCCGCGCGCGCCTGGGCCGACCAGGTCGAGCAGAAGGAGGCCTCCGAGCGCGCCCGCCTGTTGCTCACCGTGGAAGTGCAGGCCCAGGCCAAGAAAATCGACCACCTAGAGAACCTGTTCAAGGAAGGCATGAGCCACGTCCAGTTCTGCAAGGGCCTCAATGGGGTCAACGTGATGCAGGTCGGCCATTTCCTCGAGCGCCGCAACTGGCTCTACAACGAGAGCAAGTCCGGTACCCGGTACCGCGTCGGCGCCTACGCCCGCGACAAGTACATGACCGAACACCAGCAGGAGATCACCCCGCACGGGAAAGAGGCGTTCATCAGCTACACGCCGATCCTGCTGCGCAAAGGCGCCGTGCGCCTGTACGAGCTGTACCTGGCCGGCGAGCTGCCCATGAAGAAGAACTGGGACGGCCTGCACACCCACGACAAGGCCGTGCGGGGTGCAGCATGAGCGTCGACATCAAAGAACTCAAACGGCTCGCCCGGAAAGTCGCAGAGTGCGAAGACCGGCCTGAGATTGCTGACGAGCACGCCGAAGCTGCTGATGCGCTCTGGCTGCACATGCACTGCCACACCATCCTGGGGCTGATCGAAGAGATCGAGCGGAGAGACGAAAACCCCAACTTCCGGGCAGTCCAGTCTGCGCGCCAGGAAGCGGAAAGGCTCAAGGCCGAGAGCGAGGCGCTGCGCAAGGATGCCGAGCGATATCGCGCGATCCGTGACGATATCCCACACGCCGACTTGGGGCGGGCGATCCTCGACGTTCAATCGGCAGTCGAATACGACTCCGCTGTGGATTCGGTAATGGCCAAGGAGTGCGGCCAATGAGTGTCCAATCCATGTCCTGGGCCCTGGAGCAGCGCGACATCGTAGACGCCACTGCGCGCTACGTGCTGCTGGTCCTGGCCAACTATGCCGACAAGAACGGCCGAGGGGCTTTTCCGTCCTCCGCCAGCATCAGCGATGACACCGGCCTGTCCATCCGGACGGTGAAGTACAAGCTCGACCACCTGCTGGAGATCGGGGTAATTCGCCTTGGGAATCAGGCTATTGCCGGTGCCTACATCGACCGTCACGACCGCCGCCCAACCGTTTATGACCTGTGCGTAGAACGGGGTGCACCAGCTGCACCCGGTTCGTCACGGGGTGCAAATGACGACACAACGGGGTGCAGCTCACGACAGAACGGGGTGCAAACCACGACAGAACGGGGTGCAGGAGCTGCACCCAATCCATCAATAAACCATCAATTAACCATCAGAGAACCGAAGGGGCCAGTCGCTGACGCTCCTGCGGCACCGAAGAAGGCTCCGAAGTTCGACCCGATGACTGCCAAGCCGGCCAATGTCAGCTCGGCTGTATGGGCCGACTGGTGCCAGCACCGCAAGGAGATCGGCAAGCGTCTGACCAAGACGTCGTGCGAGCGCCAGGCCGCCCAGCTGGCCAAGCACCACGCACCCGACGCCGTGATCAACCAGTCGATCAGCAACGGCTGGACCGGCCTGTTCCCGGAGAAGGTGTTGCCTGGTGCCCAGGCTAACGGCAGTAGCCGCCACCACGGCTTCAACGACAAGGACTACACCAGCGGCCTCAAGCGCCGGGAGGATGGCAGCTATGCGCTCTGAGAAAGTCACTCCGATCAACCAGTCATCCCTTGTTGATCGCATCCAGCCAGCCGACTGCGAGAAGCACGGCCCCTTCGAGCAGAAGGTCACCATGCTGCTTGGCAAGGCTCTACGCAGCCACTGCCCTGAGTGCGCTCGAATCGCCAAGGAGGTGCGCGAAGCCCGCGCAGAGGCCGAGCAGGCCCTGAACGTGCGCTTGGCGATCTCCCGCAAGCTGGGCGACTCGCTGATCCCCAAACGCTTCGCAGAGCGCTCTCTGGCGAACTACAAGGCCGAGCACAAGGGCCAGGCCGAGGCGCTGCGCTTCTGCCGGCACTACGTGAAGACCTTCGACCAGATTGTTGAGGCAGGCCGCTGCATGGTGCTGCTTGGCAAGCCCGGCACCGGCAAGACCCACCTTGGCGCAGGTATGGCCAACGACTTGATGCGCAGCACCTCGCACTCGGCCGTGTACCGCACTGTCGGCTCGGTCTTGCAAGCCATTCGAGCCACTTACGACCGCTCCAGCGAGGCGACTGAGGCGAGCATTCTGGCCAGCCTGATCGAACCTTCCCTGCTGGTGCTGGACGAGGTGGGCGTGAGCAAGGAGCAGCCGAGCGACTTCGAGCTGACGACTCTGTTCGCGATCATCAACGGACGCTACGAGCAGGTTAAGCCCACGGTGGTGATCTCCAACCTGAGCCCCGAGCAGTTGTCGGTGGCCATGGGCGAGCGCTGCGTCGACCGGCTGCGTGAGGGCGGAATGATCGTGGTGCCGTTCGAGTGGGAATCGCACCGTGGCAAGGAGGGCGTCTGAATGTGCATCTGGTTTGAAGTGACACCGCTCCATGGGAATCCCGAGGAGGTCGACAACGCCACGCAGATGGCGGCCATCGCTGGGTGCGAGGTATCGGACCTGCCGACCATCAGCGGTTCAGCCATGCAGGAAAACGACTGCCTGTGCGATTTCGACGCCGAGGCCTTCGGGAAGAAGTTCGGTTTCAGGCTGCAGGAGGGTGAAACCGCCTTCGATCACTACCTGATTCAGGAGGCCCGCCCATGACCCCAGCACAAGAAATCACAGTCGCCCAGCTCAAGAGCCAGGGCTTCGCGCAGGTCGTGGAAGGCCGAGAAATCGTTCGCATGACCAAGGGCGCCGACCGCCGTGTCGTGATGGCCGATGGCAGCCAGAAGCGCGGGTATCACGTTGAGTTTGAGCGCGCCGGGCAGCCGGCCGGGGAGGGGGTGTGATGCGCACCTATCTGAAAGCGGTGCTGATGATCGTCCTGGCTCCGTCGGTGATCGTTCTGGGATCCGTAATCGCCTACCTGTGGTGCGAGTTCGCCATATCGCTGGACCTGCCAAAGCCTGTGCGCTTCGGGATCTACATCACGCCGGTGGTGCTGCTTGCGGCGATCCCGGTCACCTGGGTGCTAAATCGGATTGAGGGGCGCAAGTGATGACCATGACCGATCAAAAACTTCTGGAACTGGCAGCCAAGGCAGCCGGCATCGGTCCGGTGCTGTGTTACGAGGCCGCGCGCAACTGCCTGCGTATTGGTGACCGCAAGTCCTACACCCTGTGGCGCCCATTCACTGATCACGCAGACGCGTTCCGTCTGGCTGCGGCTCTGGAGCACGCAATCCAATACGTAACGCATGAGTTGCCGGAGGACGAGATTGGGGTAACCCGCAGAACGGTAGACGTGGAGGCTACGTGCAGAGGCATCGTCATTGCAGCTGCCAACTACGGCGAATTCATGCAAGGGGGCCAGTAATGCGCAAGTTCAATCCCCGAGGTGTTCAAGCCTGGATGATTCGTCGCCCGTGGCTTGCTCGACTTTACCTGCTGGCGCTGCTCCCGTTCATGCCGATCATTTTCTCTGTCGCGATCCTTTGGCAGAACCGTCGAGATTTCCGGGAGATCCCCGAAGCGGTCTCTGCCATTTTCCTGCCTTGGGAGAAGCACTGATGGACACCAACAAGATGCGCGAACAGCGCGCCGAAGCTGATGCGCGAGTGCTGAAGTATCTCCAAGGCTGCCTTGGTTCCACCGCCTGGGCGATGTCCGGCGCCGTCCGCTTGAGCCGAGAAGATGTTTCCAAGGCATGCCAGCGCCTGAAGCGCAAAGGCCTCGTCGCCACATCTCCAACGCAGACGACCTACTGGCAGGCGGTGAAGCCATGAGCGAGAAGATAAGCGTCAACAGCCAGGCCAAGCTGTCCGAGGCCGTGACCATGCTCACCCGTATGTTCCGCGACAAGAAGTTCGTCGTGGTCACCATGCGCCCGGGCAAGGACCGCACCCTGGACCAGAACGCTCTGTGGTTCGCCATGTACGACCGCATCGCCAAGAGCACCGAGATGGGCGACATCGAGGATGTGCGCCGGTACTGCAAGCTGCACTTCGGCGTGCCGATCATGCGTGCCGGCTGCGATGAGTTCCGCACCGGCTGGGCCGAGTCGTTCATCCACCTGCCGTATGAGGTGAAGCTGCGCCTGATGGGGCCGTGCGCCATGTTCGGGCCGGATGGCTTCCCGGTGACCCGTCTTTTCGACCGGGCCCAGGGTTGCCAGTACACCGACCGCATCGTTGCCGAGTTCGCGCCGCAGGGCGTGGTGTTCAGTGATCTGCTGAGCGAGGAGGCGGCATGAAGAGCCAGGAAGCAAATCTCAAGCGCAACAAAGACCAAGGCGTTTTCGCAGCGCCCGGCTGGCGAGGGCTGTATGGCCATGGCCTGACGCGGCGCGGGGTGCAGTGTGTGGTTCTTGCTGCAACAGGGAAGAGCGGCAAGCAGATCGCTCGCGAGCTCGGCATTTCGCCTGGAACGGTCACCAGCAGGATGGCGGATGCCCGCCTGCACCTGGGAGCCTCCAACCGCACGGAATTGGTCGCTAAGGCAGTGGCGGCAGGAATCATCTACGCATCGGAGGCCGAGCCATGCGCGTAGTAAGCAAGAAGGTGCGGGAGAGCGCCCGGGGCCAGGACTGCACCGTTCGCATTCCCGGCACCTGCAACTTCAACCCTGAAACCACCGTGCTGGCCCACCTGCCATGCGGGCAGAAGGGCATGGGCATGAAGGGCTTCGACACCGTGGCGGTATACGCCTGCAGCGCCTGCCACGACGTGCTCGATGGCCGGGGGAAGGGCGAGGTGGACTGGTCCGACATGCCTCGGGCGATCGCTGAGACTCATGAGGCCCTGATTCGGGCTGGCATTCTTACCATCAAGGGGGCCGCATGACGGACCTGACACTACCGTGGCCTCCGGCCGCATGCAGCCCGAACGCCCGGGTGCACTGGACCAAGAAGAGCAGGGCGGCCAAATCCTACCGGGCAGCCTGCCACCTGCTTGCGAAGCAGGCCGGTATCAAGGCGCCTGAGGGTGAAGCGCTGCTCATGATCGAGTTCGTGCTGCCGGATCGCCGACGCCGCGACGACGATAACCTGCTGGCGATGTTCAAGGCTGGCCGTGACGGCCTGGCAGATGCTCTGGGCATCGACGACAACGTGTTTGCCACCCAGATCAGGGTGAGCAAGGAAACGACAAAGGGCGGCGTCGTGCGCATCCGCATACAGGCACAGGAGCAAGCAGCATGACACCAGCATGGGGATTCCTGATTTTGGCCACCCTCATGGTGGTGGGTGGTTTATCGCTGTCATGGGCCGGCGCGGTCCGCCGCAAGCGTTGCTACGAAGAATTTCTGCTGAAGAAGAACAATCGCATCCAGGGAGAACGACCATGAAAGTAATCAGCGCCCGCCAAGTTTGGCACGACGCACTGCACGAGAACCGCGCATCCGCCCTGGCAGTCGCCGCTGAGCAGGCAGCCCTGGGCAAGAAGGGTGGCTCCGGTGATGTGAAGATCATGGTCATGCTGGAGAACCACGACGGCCAGGAGGTGTGCAAGGTGTATGAGGTTCGCAAGGAAGGGGTGCAGGAGACGCGCCCAGGCCGCCGCCTCACCAATGACCGCTGCGCGCACATGCTGACCGCCGGCCTGGTGCTTCAGGCGATCGACTCCCTGCCGAAGTCGCTGCGTCACCTGGGGCACTTCCTGTACTCGCCAGTGGCCAGCGGCAACGACCTCAGCATCTCCCATGGCCTGGTATGGCTCGGGAGCGGGCTGGAGGCGCTCACAGACCGCAAGAAGCAGCGAGCCTACTGGATGGCCATGGCTGCGCTCCAATCGCACAAAATCCTCGTGCACGGCGGCGAGGCGATGGGGCCTGGGGCGGTATGCATGTTCGTCGAGGATCGCACTGGCGAGAAGATGAACCCCCAGAACTGGGCCAGGGATTGGCAGGAGGTGTGGGATGCGCTCTGTGCCCAGGTCGATAAGCTCGACAAGCAGGCCCTCAAGCCTGTTGCCCGGGTGGTGGAAAGGCTCCGCGAACGCAATGACGGGGCACAGGAAATAGCCGCTTGACAGTTTGAGGAGTGTTTTGGCACTATTTCGCCATCGTCATAATTTCGCCTTTGGCGAAAACATCAAGAACCCGGCCCAAACAGCCGGGTTTTTTGTTGCTCGAATAGGCCTTCAAGAGGCCCGGTCACTCCGAAGGCTTTTCCATTTATCGCGCACTAATCGATCCCCATCGATTTGGTGATGAGCGACGCCCCTACAGCAAGAAACTGGTCAACGAGCTTCGAGGTCGTCGCTTTAGCCCCTTCGGACGACGCCTTTCGCAATTTTTCGCCCAGCGTGTCACTGCCAATCTCTGGCTGATCTACATGCTTCATCGATTTAAGTCCAGCTGCAGAAAGGGTATACCGCGAACTGATGCGGCCGGCTCGCTGAGACAGGTAACCCTCTTCGGCGAGCCAGTAGGCTGAGTGATCAATAAAATTGCTCAATTCCCTCCAGCCTGATGTGTAGATCACGCCACCAGTTTCATCTCTTGTTGGCTCCTCATTGCTCAGCCCAAGTGCTTTTGGACACAAAAAGACAGGCTCAGGAAACTTCGAGTAAAGCGTTGAGAGGATAAGGGCGGTGATCTCGTCAAAGCGCTCAATATTTGATTTTTCCATTGCTCAGCTCGTCGTCTAAATGTGCGAATCACGATAGCACGCAGCCATGGTTTTACTCTCATCGCACTTGCCCGGTCCCTCAATAGGGCCTCACCCCGGGCCTTTTCTTCTAGGAACCATTCATGGCCGAACCAGCAAGCACGACTGCCGGCGTCCTGCTGGTGAAGTACGGCGTGATAATTGGTGGCTTCGCGGGGGCGATCCTCTCGCTGACCTTCCTGCGCGGCCTCACCCGGGGCCAGGCGGTCGCCGCCTTCTTCACCGGCTTCGCTTCAGCAGTCTTCTGCACCCCGCTCGCCATCAGCTACTTCAGCCTTGGCACAAGCGGGGAAACCCAATACGGCGTGGCCTTCCTGATAGGCCTTCTGGCAATGAACATCATCCCGGTGCTGAAGTCGCTCGTGGGTCAGTTCGGAGCCAAGGGAGCTACCTGATGAGCTCGACCCTGATGTCAGTCCTGATAGGCACCAATGCCTTCCTGAGCGTGCTGGTGGTGATCGCTGCGTGCGACTACCTGCGGCGGATCAAGCCGATGGATGCGCCACTGCTGGCCGTCGCGTTCTACCTGGTGGCCATCGGCGCGTTCGGCGCCTTCGTCCTGGCCATGAACGGCCATGTGCCCACCCTGTACGGTGTGATCCTCAAAGCTGGGGTCGTCTTGTACGCAGTCGCCCGGCGAGGACATGTGTTCCAGCCGGGGTAGGGCGCCACAAATTCGAGATGCGCCGTTTCGTGGCGCGACAGCCTGAGGATCATCCATGGACAACCAGCACAAGAAAATCACCGGCTACCGCGACCTCACCCAGAGCGAGATCGACGGCATGAACTCGATCAAGGCCCTGGAGGCCGATGCCGGCGAGCTGTTCAAGCAGATCGGCCAGATCGAAGGTGTTGACCCGCGGCTGCTGGCCCTGGCAAAGACCAACCTGCAGCAGGGCTTCATGTGGTTCGTGCGCTCGATTGCCAAGCCAGTCGATCCTTTCAGTTGATGACTGCTCTCCTCGCTATCTCTACGGTTTACCGTTGAGCAAGGGCAAGAACGTCTTGGCCGACCTAGATGGCGCAATCGTGCACGCACAACGCACAACGAGACGATTCGCATACGGGAGAAGTGATTGTTTTTTTCGGTGGTGTGGGCTTTGAGTGTTTAGTTATTGTCTCTTGCCGATGTATTATTGCCACCACAGAAACCATAGGAGTGAGCGAGCCTGGCAGAACATGACCTGCACCGCGGCACCTGTAGTAACGGTGATCGGGAACAACGCCCCAGTAGCCATTACCCAGACCAATGTCAGTAAATGCGACAACCAGGCCGGGGATTCGATTTCCCCTAACGAAACCAAACAAACATCACCTACCGAAATCCCAGGAGGGACGAAGATGAAAAAAAGCACCCTAGGAATCAAATCGTTAGCTCAAAAAGCTCGAAATGTGACTGCAGGCTTTGTGATGCTGGGCTCGTTACTGGATGTGGCTGGGGTACATTCCGCTCAATCCTATGGTTTTTGATTCAGCACCTCTCCTGCCTAGCTAACTCGCATCTAGGCTCTTCAGAAATATTGGGTATGTCCATGAAGCGGCCATATCCTCCTTCAAAACTGCTGGAAACCTAATCTGCCCGGCTTTGGCATCCGCCTGACGTCAGCTCCTGATGTATGGGATTGGATTAAGGCTGAGGTCCTGGCGGATACCGGCAGCATCCATAACCCAGAGCATGCCCACTTAATCGACGCCAACATTGGCGTGCTGTGGGCATCGACGGGATTCGCCAAACAGGGGCGGGTCGTCCTTGGCCAGGCTGAGCAGCTGATGTTCCGCGCTGGCGGGTGGCAGAAGGCCCGGCAAGAGCAGCAGATGCGGGAGTGGTTCGGTGAGGAGCCGGCCTACCTCATCACCCTGGCGGCCGACTACTGTGCCCAGTGCACCGATGCCGAGTTCTGTGCCTTGGTCGAGCACGAGCTTTACCACATTGCCCAGGCGACCGATGAGTACGGCGCTCCCAAGTTCACCCAGGACGGCATGCCCAAGCTCTACCTTCGTGGACATGACGTCGAGGAGTTCGTCGGCGTGGTGAGGCGCTACGGCGCGAGCGAAGAAGTACAGCAGCTGATCGAAGCTGCAAGCCGACCACCAGAGGTGGCCAAGATCAACATTTCGAGGGCCTGCGGAACCTGCCTACTCAAGTCGGCCTGATTTTTGACAGGTTTTGACGGATGACAAACCCATGGCAGCACTACGAAGCGAGGTCAAAGCCTTCATTGTTCAGGCTCTGGCCTGCTTCGATTCACCCAGCCAGGTGGTGGAGGCCGTCAAGAAGGAATTCGGGGTCGAGGTGAGTCGCCAGCAGTGCGAGTCGCATGATCCCACCAAGTATGCAGGCAGGGGCCTGGCCCAAAAGTGGGCTGACCTTTTTCACGAATGCCGAAAGCGCTTTCGGGAAGAGACCGCAGACATCCCAATCGCCAACCGGGCGTACCGTCTGCGCGGTCTTGGGCGGATGGCCGAGAAGGCCGAGAGCATGCGAAACCTGGCCCTGACCGCTCAGCTATACGAGCAGGCGGCCAAGGAGTGCGGCGACATGTACGTCAACCGCAAGATTGAACCCGACAAGCCCCTGGGCTCCCAGGCGGACCAGCAGCACGCTGTTGCTGAGTACAGGCTGGAGCCAGACGAGAATGTCCCCGCTACCCCGTACCTATGAGGCGCCGGTCAAACTGACGCCGAAGCAGGCGAACATCTACGTGTGGGGCTTCCAGCGTAATGCCCGCTTCCGCGATGCGGTCTGTGGTCGGCGGTTCGGCAAGACCTTCCTCGGAAAGGCAGAGATGCGCCGCGCGGCCCGGCTCGCTGCGGAGTGGGGCGTGAGCGTCGAGGATGAGATCTGGTACGCAGCTCCGACGCAGAAGCAGGCCCGCCGGGTGTTCTGGCGCCGGCTGAAGCAGGCCATCCCGCGAGAATGGCGTGAGTGCAAGCCGAACGAGTCGGACATGCTGATCACGCTCAAGAGCGGCCACCTGATCCGGTGCGTTGGCTTGGAGAATTACGACGACCTGCGCGGCTCAGGCCTGTTCTTCGTGCTGGTGGACGAATGGGCGGACTGCAAGTGGGCTGCGTGGGAGGAAGTCCTGCGACCTATGCTGTCCACCTGCGAGTACGTCGTGCCCGGTGTTGGCAAGTGCAAGGGTGGTCATGCGCTGCGCATCGGCACCCCCAAGGGCTTCAATCACTGCTTCGACACATACCGCGACGGCCAGGTAGGTGGCGAGCCAGACCACAAGAGCTGGCTCTATACCTCACTGCAGGGCGGTAATGTTCCGGCTGAGGAGCTAGACGCGGCGCGCCGCAAGATGGACCCGCGCACATTCCGGCAGGAGTACGAGGCCAGCTTCGAGAACTACGCCGGGGTCGTCTACTACACCTTCAGCCGAAGCGAGAGCCGCACCAGCGAGCGAATCAAGCCTGGCGAGGCCCTGCACATCGGCATGGACTTCAACGTCATGAAGATGGCCGCGGTGGTCTATGTCGTCCGCGACGGCCTGCCTTTGGCCCTTGATGAGTTCCACTCGGTTCGTGACACGCCGGAGATGATCGAGAAGATCAAGGCGCGTTTCCCAGGGCACGGCATAGCGGTCTATCCCGACGCAAGTGGCCAGAACACCAGTAGCAAGAACGCCAGCGAGTCGGACCTGTCCTTGCTGCGCAAAGCTGGATTCACGGTGATCGTGGACACGCAGAACCCCAGCGTCAAAGACCGGGTGAACTCGGTCAATGCCGTGCTGCTGAACGGCTACGGCGAGCGCCGATTGAAGGTCAACATCGACCAATGCCCGCAGCTGACGCTGTGCCTGGAGCGGCAGACCTACGACAAGCATGGCGACCCGGACAAAGACCCCAAGAAGGGGCACGACCACATGAATGACGCCGCCGGCTACTTCATCGCCAAGCGATACCCGATCAACGTGGCGACGACCACAAGCCAATCCCTGAGAATGTGACCATGAGCGATAACCCGAGCATCACGCTGCCCGCTGTCGACGCGATGCGCGCCTACTGGGCCGTGATCTCGCCGCTTATGGGCGGGACAATGGCGATGCGTGTAGCGGGCAAAACTTTGCTCCCGCAGTACCCGGCCGAAGACGACGAGGCCTACAAAGAGCGCCTGCGCCTGTCGACCCTGCTGCCGGCGTATTCCGAGACGGTCGGCAACATGACCTCTCGCGTGTTCGCCGAGCCGCTGCAGGTAGGCGACGATGTGCCCGAGGTCATTGTCGAGATGACCAAGGATATCGACCACGCTGGAAATGACCTCAACTCTTGGGCGGTCGGGTTCTTCACCGAGGGGCTGAGCCACGGTCTTTGCCACGCCTTCGTCGATCACCCGCCTGCGGGCGACCTTAAAACCCAGGCAGACGAGCAGGCCGCCGGTGTGCGCCCGTACGTTGTGATGGTGAGGCCTGAGCAGGTGCTGGGTTGGCGCTCCAAGGGCGGCGTGCTGACCATGATCCGCTACATCGAGGTGGTCGAGGAGGAGGATGGGGAGTTCGGCGCCAAGTGCGTCGAGCAAATTCGCGTGCTGGAGCCGGGCGCCTGGCGAACCTATCGCAGGTCGGCCAAGGCCGTACGGGGCAAGCAGGCCGCAGCCGGCGGTACCTGGGAGCTGCACGAGGAAGGCACCAATAGCCTGACCGCGATTCCATGGGTCACCTTTTACACCGGCCGCACCGGCTTCATGACGGCCAAGCCGCCGCTGATTGAGTTGGCGCACCTGAACGTGAAGCACTGGCAGAGCCAGAGCGACCAGGACAACATTCTGCATGTCATTCGCGTGCCGATCCTGGTTCGCATCGGAATCCAGACCCAGTACGACAACCAAGGGAAGGTGGTCCCGCCAGAGTTCAAGGTGGGCACCGGCCAACTGACCGACCTCCCCAAGGACGGTGACCTCAAGTACGTCGAGCACACCGGCCAAGCCGTCGATGCGGGTCGCACCGCGCTGCAGGACCTGATCAACGAGATGCGCATGGCCGGGGCCAAGCTGCTGACACCGGACAAGACGGCCACCAAGACCGCCACCCAGGCGGAGGAGGAGGCGGCGCAGGAGCTTTCCCCGCTGGCGCGCATGGCGCACCACTTCGCCGACTGCCTGGCGCAGCTGCTCCAGTTCATGGCCGATTACCGCGGCTTGGGCGAGGGCGGCAGCGTCGAGATGCGCGGCAATTTCGATGTCGACTACATGCCGGAGGTGTCGCTGCCGACGCTGGTCACCATGGCGAACGCCGGGATGATCAGCAAGGAGACGCTATTCACCGAGATGCAGCGGCGCGGAGTTATCAGCGACGAATACGACTGGGAAGAGGAACTGGCGAAGATTGAGGCCCAGGGTCCGTCCCTCGGTACGCTGTGATGAAGACGGCCAACGAGAAGCTACTGGACGAGCTAATCGGCCATGAGGTTGACCTGTCCAGACTGAGCAACAGCCAGGTCGTGGCGATCATCAGGGTCCTGAACAGTTCTGACCCTGAGCTGAGGGCGGCGCTCATTGCTGCCATCGACAACCTGGATGCCGGCGCGTCCGTTGCCGCGATCGATGCCGCTCTGGCGCCCGTGCTGCGGATCAACCAATCGACGTTCTTTAGCCTGCAGCAGGCGCTCACAGGCGTCATCGACGGCGTAGCCGGCTACGAGATCGCTTTCCAGGCTGGCGCGCTTACAGCGGCTGTTCCTGAGCTTGTACAGGCGCGATTCCCTGTTGCCGTGGCTCAGTTCAGTCAGGTGCGCGCCATTGCGCTGGCGAGGCCGTTCCAGGGGCGACTACTGAGCGAGTGGATGGCCGGAATTGAGGCTGATCGCGCTGCGTCCATCCGCGATGCCGTGCGTTCTGGCGTGCTAGAAGGCCGCACGACGCCGGAGATCGTCCGGCAGATCATGGGCACCAAGGCGGAAAAGTACGCTGATGGCATCCTGCAGAGGTCTCGCCGGGAGGTCGAGGCGGTTGTCCGGTCAGCAGTGTCCAGCACAGCAGAGACGGCCAGCGACAAGGCGTTCGAGGCCAACAGCGACATCATCAGCCACGTTGAATGGCTGAGCACGCTTGATAACCGGACATCGACGACCTGCCGGATCCGTGACCGCCTGCCGTACACGCTGGGCACGTACCGACCGATCGGGCACAAGGTGCCGTGGCTCGCCGGCCCTGGCCGTATCCACTTCTGCTGCCGCTCGACCAAACTGCCGATCCTCAAAAGCGCCCTAGCGCTGGGGATCAGCGACGCCGCGGCCCGGGCAAGCATGGACGGGCAGGTGCCGCAGCAGACCACGTACGCGCAATGGCTCGCACGCCAGCCTGCCGCCCGTCAGGACGAGATCCTCGGCCCGGAGCGGGGGAAGCTGCTGCGCCAGGACAAGCTTAAGCTGCAGGACTTCTACAACGACAAGGGCAAGTTCCTGACGCTCGATGAGCTCCGGGAGCGCCTGTTGTAACCCACGCCACAAATTACCAAAGCGCCATTTCGTGGCGCGCAATTGCAAAGCCTCGCCCAGCGCGGGGCTTTTTCATGCCTGCGGTTCGGATGGACGGGGCGACCTGGGGCCGGATGGCTCACCAACAGGCCGGATGGCCCAGAGAGACGAAATGAAACTCAAGACTGTTGAAGTGGATGGCAAGCAGTACGCAGTGATCGAAGATGGCAAGCCCGTATACACCGATGACGACGGCAAGGACGTCGCTTTCGATGCAGTTGGCACTCGCAACACCATCACCCGGCTGAATGCCGAGGCGAAGTCGCACCGCGAGCGCGCGGACAGCTTCGAGAAAACTGCGAAGGCGTTCGAAGGCATCGAAGATGCTGCGGCCGCCAAGAAAGCCCTGGAGATTGTCGCCAACCTCGACGCCAAGAAGCTGGTGGATGCCGGCGAGATCGAGAAGGTGAAGGGCGAAATCAGCAAGGCCTTCCAAACCCAGCTGGATGAAGCCAACGGAAAGGCGCAGGCCTTCGAGCAGCAGCTGTATGCCGAGAAGATCGGCGGCAGCTTCGCGCGCTCGCAGTTCATCGCCGAGAAGATGGCTGTTCCCGCTGACATGGTCCAGGCCGCCTTTGGCAGCAACTTCAAGATCGAGGAAGGCAAGGTCGTCGCGTACGACGCCCAGGGCCAGAAGATCTTCAGTCGCGCTCGCCCGGGGGAACTGGCCGACTTCAACGAAGCACTTGAAACCCTCGTCTCGCAGTACCCCCATCGCGACCACATCCTGAAGAGCTCCGGCGCCAATGGCGGCGGCGCGCCGAACGGCGGTGGACAGCACAAAACCACGAAGGGCAACTTCGGTGGCACCAAGGCTGAGCGCCTGGAAGCTATCAAGGGCCTGACCGCAAGCGAATAAGGAGACCCAATGGCCCTTTCGAACATGAAGGTATTCAACGAATACCTCAAGCGCACCACCATCGAGACCCTGGCTCAGGATGTCGAGAAGTTCAACGCATCCTCGGCCGGCGCCATCCGCCTGACTACCCAGGGCATCGACGGCGACTTCCTGCAGGAATCGTTCTGGGCCGGCCTGCACGGCGCCCAGCGTCGTGTCGACCGCTACGCTGCCAACGGCGCCCAGGCTTCCACCCCGCTGGCCCAGAAGCAGTACGACTCGGTGAAGATCGCCGGCGGCTTCGGCCCGATCCTGTGGGAGCCTTCCCAGCTGTCCTGGATCCAGAAAAACCCGGAAGAAGCGCTGGAAGTGATCAGTCGCAACCTGTCCGAAGCCATCATGGCGGACCAGCTGAACACCGCCATCTCGGCCCTGGCCGGCGCCATTGGCAACCAGCCGACCGCCACCAACGACGTTTCGGCGACTGCTGGCGTGACCTACGTCGCGATCAACAACGCCCACGCGCTGTTCGGTGACGCTTCCCAGCGCCTGGTGGCCCAGGTCATGACCGGTGCCATGTACCACAAGCTGGTCGGCCAGAACCTCGCCAACGCCGAGCGTCTGTTCCAGTTCTCCGGCGTGCAGGTGGTCGACATCCTCGGCAAAGCCGTGATCATCACCGACGCCCCTGCGCTGTACGAGGCCGGCACCCCGAACAAGCAGAAGGTGCTCAGCCTGGCCGACGGCGCAGCGGTGGTGATGGATGGCTCCGACCTGATCACCAACATCGAGACCTCCAACGGCAAGGAGCGTATCGAGACCACCATGCAGGCCGACTACACCTTCGGCCTGGGCCTCAAGGGCTACACCTGGGACACCGCCAACGGCGGCAAGTCGCCGACCAACGCCGAACTGTCCACCGGCACCAACTGGGACCTGGTGGCGAACAGCATCAAGGCCTCGGCCGGCGTGCTGACCATCGGTGACGCCACCAAGTAACCGGTACCGCGCCCTCCGGGGCGCCTTCCCAGGAGATCGCCATGAGCGAGAAAGTGATTTACGAGAAACACCCTGTCAGCCCTGAGCGAAAGGCCGAACTGCGTCAGAAGGGCTACAAGATCATCGATGCGCGTTTCGCGCCCGATGGCTACGAGCACCCGGAGCCGCTGAAGGAGACCAAAGGCTCGAAGGCTGGCAAGTCCGCTGCCGACAAGAAGGCTGCCGAAGAAGCCGAACTGAAGGCAAAGCTGCAGGCTGCCCTGAACGAAAAGGGGGTGCAATTCAGCCCTGACGCCAGCCTGGAAGACCTCCAGAAGCTGCTGGACGAGGCCGCGTAATGATCACCTACATCACCGTCGAGCAGGTAGACGCCCTGCTTGGGCCGACCTGGGCGCCCGACGACCAGAAGGCCAGGGCGGTGCTGATGGCCAACACCTGGCTCACCAATCTCGACCTGCCTGAGTTCGATCCGGTACCGGACGACGTCATCCAGGCCGGAGCCGAGATTGCCCGAGAGGCAGCGGCAGGGAACATCTACGGCAGCAAAGAGACCGGCGTGCTGAGCAAGTCGGTCAACGCTGACGGGGTTTCCAGCAGCAAAACCTACTCCGAATCCTCCCGCACCATCAGCGCTGGCGAGTCGTTCGCCCTGGCGCTGCTGGCGCATTACCTGAACAGCAGCGGTCAGACCAAGATCGTGAGGGGCTGATATGGGACTTCGCGACGAACTGCAGGCCGACCTGGCCCAGGCGTTCAATACGGACCTGGCCGATGCGGTGCTTGCCTTCACGGGCGAGTACATGGGTCCAGGCGTGGTTGATCCTGTAACCGAAGAAACCACGGCGCAGCCCATCACTTATTCGGGGCGGGGCGTGCTTTCGCGCTACGAAGACAGCCGGATCGACAACATCAACATCCTGGTCGGTGACCTGCGCCTCACCGCGCTAACCAACGAGGTCACTGATACCCCGGACGTTGGGCACAAGATCACCGCGCCCGACCTGATGGACCGAACCAAACAGGTGGTCTACCTGGTCAAGTCAGTACGCGCAGACCCGGCTTCGGCCACCTACCGATTGCAGCTGAGGAAGTAGCCATGGCCAAGAGCAGGGGATGGAGCACGCCACCAAGCCTGTTCGCCGGCCTGGTCGAAGAGGCTCTGACGCAGCGCGTGCGCGTCATTGCCCTGGCCATGCTCAACGAAATTGTGCTGCGGTCGCCAGTCGACACTGGGCGGTTCCGGGGTAACAACATCGTCAGCGTGGGATCGCCCGTGTACACCAGCAGCGTGAATGTCGATCCAACCGGCTCGGAGACCATCCAGCAGGGCGTCAGGGTGATGACCGGGCTTGAGCCTTACACGCAGGTTTTCATCCAGAACAACCTTATCTATGCGGTTCCGCTTGAAGATGGGCACTCCCAGCAGGCGCCCGCCGGCATCTACGCGGTGTCGTTCAACAGCGTATCGCAGGCCTACTCATGACCTTCGAACAAATCCGGGCCATCGTCACCGGCCGCATGGCGCAGTGGGCGGGAATTCCCGCCGACGCTGTGGACTACCCGAACAACCCCAAGGGCCCGTTCAATCCAGCGGGCAAGCCCATCTGGGCCAGGCTGGCAGATGTGCCAGGGCTGTCCAGCGCTCCCGAGACCGGCATCGGCCCCTGCGTGCGCCGCACCGGCATCATCATGATTCAGCTGTTCGTGCCCAGCTATAAGGGCACCCTCGCTATCACCAGGGCTGCCGACACGCTGGTGCAGCACTTCGAGTTCTACAGCGACCCGACCGGGCCGTTTGAGTGCTACGCAGCCTCGGCCAGCACCATCGGCGATGACGGCCACGGCTGGTACCAGATCAACGTCAGCGCCCCATACCGGGCCTACTGAGCCCGCCACCTGCACCGCCACATGGCGGTTTTTTTACGCCTATCGATAGGAGATATACCCCATGTCCAGTGGTGCAAAGCGCTCTACCGCGTGGATTCGCGAAGTCACCCCGGGGGTAACCCCGCCGGGCCCATGGAACGTACTGACCCGCGTCAGCTTCGGCCTGGTGCCTACCTACAACACCGAAGAGAACAACGAGATCGGCGAAAGCCGGATGTCGCAGGGTACCGCCCAGACGACCGTGGATGTTGGCGGCGATATCGAGACCAAGTTCCGCTACGGAGCCCTGGACGAGTTCCTGGCCTCCTGCTTCGGCGCGAACTGGTCCGGTAATACCCTGACCATGGGCAACGAGCGCATCTCGTTCTCCATCGCCGCCTATGACGCAGACGTTGGTATCGCCGGTATCGCCCGGGGCGCCCAGGTTGACACCATCAACATCGAGGTCCCGAACGACAACGAGATCAGCGTCACCACCACGTTCATGGCCACATCGTGGCAGGACAAGGCCGACAACACTTCCTTCATCGTCAGCCCTGCGCCCGAGGCCAGCCAGCGGCGCTACGGCTTCAAGGATGTGACCGGGCTAAAGATCAACGGCGTTCAGCTGGGTGACGACAACGCGTGCGTTGACACCTTCAACCTGCAGTTCGCCAACAACTCGCAGACCCAGCGCTGTATCGGCAACGGCAACCCGTTCGCCGGCAACATCATTCAGACCACCTTCGTGCCGGGCGGCTCGATCACCCTGAGCTGGTCCAAGACCGCCTACCAGTACTGGAAGGCGCAGCAGACCGGTGACTCGCTCAGCTTCGAGTTCACCCTGAGCAACGCAGATGGCGGCTACACCTTCCTAATCCCCGAGATGGAAGTCAGCGGCGACTGGCCGGACGGCGGGGCCACCGACATCGTCCAGGTGGAACTGAACTACACCGCCCGCCGCGTGCCGCCGACCATTACTCGCCTGCCGGCGCCCATCGTCGTTGCTGCGGTGGAAGTAACCCCGGCCACCCTGAGCCTGGCGGTGGACGAAACCGCAGACCTCGAAGCCGTGGTCACCCCGGTAGGCGCAAGCCAGCTGGTCACCTGGACCTCTTCGGCCCCGGCGATCGCCAGCGTGAGCGCCACCGGCCTGGTAACCGGCCTGGCTGCCGGTACCGCCACCATCACCGCGACCAGCGCCGCAGACGGCACCAAGGCCGACACCTGCGCTGTCACCGTCACCGCTTAACCCTTTGCCCGGCGCGCCCTGCGGTGCGCGTCGGGCCTTTTACCGCAGAGGATTACCATGGGCATCACCATTGCAAAGAAGCCTGAGCTGGACATCAATGGCGAGCGTTGGGTGCACTTCAAGGTCGGCCCGGACGGCCTGGTCGTGAAATGCGAGAAGGGGTCGGACACTGCGTCGATTCTGGTCGCGTCCATCGCCAACCCAATCTACAAGTCGCACCAGGCCGTGATTCGCCGGCACCTCGCCGCGCTGAACCAGCAGGCCGGGGTAGGTACTGCCGGTTTCACCGTCGACTCCATCCCCGATGTCGAGCTCGAAACCGACGATGACCTGTTCATCAACCTGGCTGCCAAGCACCTGATCAAGGACTGGCAGGGCATCGACGTCGAAGAACGTCCTGGCGAGCCAGCCAAGTACACCCCGCAGCTGTGCAAGGCGCTGATCGAGCAGCTGCCCAGCGTCTACTTCCTGGCCCTGCGGACAGCCCTGGACATCGCCAAGCGCATCGAGGAGCAGGCCCAGGCCACCGCGGAAAAGCAGTAGCGGCATATCGCTGGGGTAGGGACTGGGCCGGGCCGGAGAACGAGAAGAAGCGATGGAAATATGAGCGCCTCGGGCTGAAGGCCCAGGAGCCGCCAGAGATCGACGATGTGGTAGCCGAGATCCTTGAGGCCTACGGTCACATCGGCCGGTCCCGGCAGTACGTCGGCATGATGGGAGCTCCGGCCCCGATTGCGCCGGCCGCCATCGCCGAATACCTCGACCGCTACCCCTCGGTGATATGCCGCGAAGAGTTCGATGCCGCCATCTTCGCCCTGGACGACGAATTCCGCAGACGGTGGGATGAGCAGCAGGAGAAAGCGCAGGCTGAATCCGAAGGAAATGGAAGGCCAAGGAAGCGCTGATGGGTGAGCACGTGTGTTAGATTCTGGCCATCTTTATGGAGGAAGCCATGAATCGAACGCTATTGATCGCCGCCTTTATCTGCCTACCTGTTTCAGCCTTTGCCGCAAGCGGCGAAGAGACCTGCAAGAAAATATCTGCCATGGCGGGCAAAGCAATGGAGGCGCGCCAGAACGGCGAGCTACTTGAGGACGCTATGTCATCCGTTGGCGACCATAGCAAATTCTCTGACGCCATGGTGGTAAAGGCGTACACCGCACCTGTAGCGAACAGCTCTGCCGGTAAGAAAAAGCTCGTGTCTGACTTCAGAAACGCGGCCTACGCCGAGTGTTACACGAACATCATCGAGCCAATGAAATAACAGAACCCGCTCCGGCGGGTTTTTTAATCCCCGGAGAAAGGTATGGCGCAGGAATCCCGCCTGGCGGTAACAATCGACTCGCGGGGCGCAAAGCGCAATGCGGACGATCTAACCGGGTCTCTTGAGCGCATGGAGCGCGCTGGCGATGCGGCAGCTGCATCTGCTGATGGCGTGAGCAGCAGCCTTGATGATCAGCGCAAGGAGCTTTCCCAGCTGCTGGGTCAGATCAACCCGACGGTTGCAGCGCTCGGTCGTCTTGACGACATGCAGGAGAAGCTGGCCAAGTTCAAAAAGGCCGGAATCGTCGAGAGCGACACGTTCGTCGAGTACACGCAGCGCATTAACACGATGCGAGATGCCCTTGGTGAGACTGCCGAAGGCATGAACAAGGCGGGCATGTCAGCCAAGGCCTACCAGGCCGCGCTACGTGGGGTCCCTGCACAGTTCACCGACATCGCAGTGAGCCTACAGAGTGGGCAGGCACCGCTGACTGTGCTGCTGCAGCAGGGCGGCCAGCTCAAGGACATGTTCGGCGGCATCGGCCCTGCAGCACAGGCGCTCGGCGCGTACATCCTGGGCCTGGTGAACCCATTCACTGTTGCGGCCGCCGCCGCCGGTGCGCTGGCCCTGGCCTACTACAAAGGGTCCGAGCAATCCGATGCCCTGCGCGACAGCCTGATCCTGACCGGAAACTTCTCGAAAGCCTCCGAGGCCCAGTTGATCGGCCTGGCCGAGTCTGCGGACAAGGTGACAGGAACGTTTGGGCAGGCGGCCGGCGCACTGGCGCAACTCACCGCCGCGAGCGTGAACACTACCGGCAACCTGAATCTCATCACAACGACTGCTGTCGAGATGCAGCGCATCACCGGAAAGGCAGTAGAGGACACGGTCGCCGAGTTCATCAAGCTGGGCAAAGACCCGGTGGCTGGAATCGTCGAACTGGATGAGAAATACCGATTCCTGACCGCGTCGGTGTATGCCCAGATCAAGGCCCTGTCGGATCAGGGTAACGCTGTGGCGGCCGCAGACCTGGCAGAGCGCACCTACGCCGAGGCAATGGGGCAGCGGACGTCCAAGATCCGCGAGAACCTGGGCCTGATCGAACGCGGCTGGCTCAACATCAAGGACGCCACCAACGAGGTTCTTGACGCCTTTGCAAGCATCGGCAGGAAGAGCGTCGAGAGCGAAGGCAAGGCCATCACCCAGCTTCAGCAGAAGATTGCCTACCTGCAGAGCACCCTGGACACGGCCTACGAGGACAACGATGCCCGCGATCGCATCGCCAGCCTTCAGGCTGAGCTCAAGCAGCGTCAGGACATCCAGAAGACCAATGCGGCAACCCTGGAAGAGGAAGAGAAGCGGCGCCGAATTCAGGAGGATGGGCGCAAGGGTCTGCAGGACCTGGATGCAACCTACAAAAGCTCGCTCACGCAGACCCAGCGCCTGAACAAGGAGCTGACAGACCTCGACAAAGCGCGCGCTAAAGCCGTAGCTGCAGGGGTGTTCACCGCTGCAGAGGAAGCGAAATACGCTCAGTCGCGCAAGAACATTGAGAAGGAAATCGCCGACATCAAGGAGCGTGAGGCGAAGAAGAACACGCCGAAAGGCGCCAACAAAGGCGTGTCGGAGGCAGAAACCACATTCGCCCGCCTGTACGGCCAGTATGATCCAGCAGCCCAGGCCGCCCGGGCGCTGACCAAGGAGCAGGGTCAACTCGACCTGGCATTGAGCAAGGGCAAGATCACTCAGGAGGAGTACAGCAAGGCTCTGGCCCAGGCGTCGATCAACTACGCCGCCGCCATCAAGGGAGCCAAAGGCCTGACCCAGGCCGAGGAATACCGGGCGCAGCTGCAAAAACAGCTGGACAATGACCGCGCCCAGTACAGCCTGGATGCAGCCAGTGTTGGCATGGGAGACCTGCAAACGCAGCGCATGCAGCAGCGTGTTCAACTCGAGCAGCAGACCAACGATCGTATCCTGCAACTACGCACCGAAATGGCGAACGCCACGACGGAAAAGCAGCGCCAGGACCTGCAGGCGCAGATCGACCTGACGAACGAGTTTCTCCCGCAGCAACTGGCAGCGCTCCAGGCCGGCTGGGCGCAGATGGACCAGGCCATGCTCAACCCGATCAACGGGTGGACGGCTGCAGTGCAGAACTTCGGCAACCAGGCGCGCGACATCGCCGGGCAAACGCAGTCGATCTTCTCCAGCGCATTCAACACCATCTCGACCGATATCACCGACGCGATTATGAGCGGGCAGCTGTCCATGAGCACGCTTGGCGATATCGCTTCGAACGTGGTGCGCGAGATCATCGCGGGCTTCGTGAAGATGGGCGTGCAGATGGCGCTGAATGCGGCGCTGAACGCCACTCTCGGCACTGCAGCAGCCAGCCAGAGCATGATCCTGGCCGGAACCACGGCCGCGGCCTGGGCGCCGGCTGCGGCGTTTGCCTCCCTAGCAACGCTGGGCGCCAACGCCGTGCCGGCCGATGCAGCCCTGACCTCGACCACTGCCCTGGCGTCCAGCCTGGCCGTGATCCCAGGCTTCGCCATCGGTGGCTACGTCTCAGGCGCCGGTACCGGCACCTCGGACAGCATCATGGCCCGCCTGAGCGACGGCGAGTTCGTGGTGAATGCCGCGGCCACCAAGCGCAACCGGGCGCTGCTGGAGGCGATCAACTCGAACGAGCGGGTCTCCTTCGCCGGCGAAAACATCTCGCTCAACAAGGTGCAGGCCAACGGCCAGGCCCAGCAGCAGGCCGCTCCGGCCAATGTCACCGTCAACCTGATCGAAGACCGCTCCCGAGCCGGAACTGTTGATCAGCGCACCGGAGACGATGGACAGCTGCAGATCGACGCCTTCGTGGCTGACATCTGGGGCGGCGGCGAGCGGGCCCAGGCAATCGAAGCGGCCTACGGGCTCTCGCGCAACCCAACGTAGGTAGATCCCATGACCACCGAAACCGACGAGGCCGACAGCGGGGCGGGCGCAACTGTGCCCGAGCCCGTTGTGCCGCCAGATGAGAAAGAGCTTCTGCTCCAAAGGCGACTCGCTCGCATCGAGGAGGCGCTGGGCCTAAGCCCGCTCACCTAAACGCAAACCTCAGCTGAGGAACGGCAATGATTCAATACCCGGCAGAATTGCCACTTCCGCTGCAGGATGGCTATGGCTATACGACCGTTGACCCGATGCGCTCGACGCCGATGGTCACCGGCCGCCGCAGGTACCGGAAGGTGCGCAGCTATGTCCCGTCTGAACTGACGTTCAACTTCGTGTTTGAAGAGGATGAGGCGGCATTCTTCGAGGCGTGGTATGCGCGAACGCTGAATGATGGGCTGGAGTGGTTCGAAATGCCGCTCCAGCTGCCGGCCGGCTTCACCACCTACCAGGTCCACTTCATCGGCATCTACGGGAAAGTTGAACTGACCCAGGTGAAGCGCTGGCGGTACTCCATCAACGCCGAATTGAAGCAGCGTCCGCTGATTCCCGAAGGCTGGGAGCAGTTCCCGGAGTACTGGTTCAACAAGAACGTCATCGACGTTTCGGCGAACAGGGAGTGGCCTGAAGCATGAGCCTGATCGAGGAGTGCTATGCCTCGGGCCGGGGCGAACTGGTCGACACCATCGAGGCCAGAAAGGAGGGCGGCGCCGTCTCCCACCTGTACTGCTCGGGATGGGAGGACCAGGTGTGCACAACCGAGGACGGCCGCACGCTGACCTTCATCGCGATGGCCATGGACCTGGCCCTGCCCAAGAACGACAACAGCGCGTTCCAGAACCTGGTGCTGGGCCTGGACAACGTGACCGGCGAAGTGCAGGAGGTCGTGGAGGAGGCGAAAGCCGCCGACGATCGCTTCATCATCACCTTTCGGCGCTACCTGGCCGAAGACCTGTCTTTCCCGCAAGAGCGGTACCGGATGACGCTGCTCAGCCGGGAGTATGAGGACGATGTCGCCAAGCTGACTGCCGGTTTCTTCGACCTGCTCAACACCAACGGTCTCCGCACCATCCTGACCACCTCTCTGGCGCCAGGCCTGAAGTACATCTGACCATGATCGAAAAATTCATGCGCGCCCCGTATCGCGAGGGTGCACGGGGGCCTATTGCCTTCGATTGCTGGGGGCTGTGCATCGCGGTTCGCCACCAGGTGTTTGGTTTGCCGCTGCTGCCCAGCCTGGGCGCCGTGGGCAAGGACAAACTCAGGGCCAATACCGCCGCCTATCACGACCTGCGCCAGGGCATGGAGGAGTGCGCCCCGGAGCCGGGGGCCATAGCCGCCGTGTTTCGCGGTGCGCTGTGCCTGCATGTCGGCGTGGTGGTGGAAAGCGAAGGTCGCCTGAAGGTGCTGGATACAAACCCCGGCGGCGCCTGCCTCCGGACTACTGGCGAGTTCGAGGCCGCTCACCCGAAAGTGGTGTACTACCGATGATCGAGTTCTATCCGAACAAGCTGAGTGACACGGCGCCGCTCGGCACCTGGAAGACCGACCGCCGCATGACCATCGAGGCCTGGCTGAAGTCGTTGGCGCCGTCCTACGAGCGCCGGGAAAGCCCGCCGATCAGCGTTGTCCTCAATGATGAGGTGATTGAGCAGCACCTGTGGCACAAGGTGAAGTTCAAGCCGTCTGACCTGCTCCAGATCTACCGCGAGCCGAAAGGCACCGATCCTTTCTCCATCACCTTCGCCCTGTTCAAGGGCGCCAAGGCGGTGCTGAAGGCGTTGATGCCGAAGATGCCTGGCATGCCATCCAGCGCTGGAACCCAGCAGGGCGACCCCCTGATGGACGCCAGCGCCAAGGGCAACAAGGTCAAGCTGGGCGACCCCGTGCGGCAGATTGCCGGGCACCAACGCACCTATGGCTCCTACCTCGCACAGCCGCGTAGCGCGCATGTCGCCCCACGAGACCTGCGCGTGGAGATGCTGCTGTACATCGGTGAAGGCGAGTACGACATCCCGCTGGCCAAGGTAAGGGTTGGCGAAACCCCGCTGATCTCCTTGGGTGCTGACGCTACCTTCACCATCTACCCTCCAGGGGCCGACCTGAGCGCCGATCCTGCCCATATCAACTGGTTCAATGCGCCAGAGGTTGGGGCCAGTTCCAGCGGCTCTGCGGGTCTTGAACTGACCGTTGCCACCGACATTACCCGGTCCGCCACGGCCTCGGCGTATCAATTCGCTGGTGAAACTATCAGCGTGCCGGCCGGCTCAGGCCAGTTTCCGGGCGACTGGTCGAACGGCATCATCATCCGCGTGCTCGCTCCGTACACCTATACCGTCATTGACGGCGGCGCCGGGCGCGACATCGTGCGCGGACCGCTGGAGATGCTGAGCCCGACCCCTGGCATGCTCATCGAGGTTGCAGGGGCGAATGCTGGCCTGTACGTCGTGCACAGCTACACGCCATACAGCCCAGCCGTTCCGGCAAACCCTGGGACCGCTTCCATGCTGACCGGGTCTGCTGCGCCGACTCGGTATGACTTCAACGTCACCCCGCTGAGCTTCACCCTGCTCCGCGGTGCGACCAGCTACCCGATCACGCTGAACACTGCCACCACCAACCTGGCCGGCCTGGTTTCTGCACTGAACACGCTTTTCAGCGGAATGCCATTCCAGGCCCAGGTTAGCGGCAGCGTGCTACGCATTGTCGAGCTGACACCTTTCTCCGGCCAGGCCATCACCGCAACTGGAGCGACCACTATCTTGGGCGCCTCGCCAGTTGGCGTCACTGGGACTGCCACCACCAGTGCCATCCCAGAGCAGCCAGCCGAGATGACTCTGGACTACGACGGCGGCTCGCCAGTGGTCGGCTTGGCGCTGGGCCAGGGCCTGGCAACCATTGGCCCGCGCGGGCTTCGGTACCGGATTACGGCCTTCAGCACGAGCCTCCTCGAGGTCGAACGCCTGACCTCGTCAGGGGCTTCCGACACCGGATGGTCAGGCTTCAACGCCATGCAGACGGTAAATGGCCTGATCACACTGGACCCCTCGAACCTTCAGGGTGGCTATCGTGGCCCGGTTGCCTGTTGCCCAGAGGGTGAGAAGGTCACCGAGATCGAGTGGACAGTCACGTTTGCCAACGGATTGTGCGGCATTGGTCGAGAGGGCCAGATCTACGAGGTCACCGCGTACCATGTGTTCGAATACCGCGACATGGATGTAGCTGGTGATTGGACTGTCATTGAGAAGGCCCACACAGGCGGCTCTCTTGATGCGCAGGGCTTCACCAATCGAACGACCCCGCCGTACCCCATGCGCCCAGAGTGCAGGATTCGTGAGCTGTATGTTGATCGCCCTGGCCGCGTCAACGAGGAAGCTCGGGATGACGCGACATGGACAGCGTTGCGCGGCCGCATGCAGAACTCGCCAACGAGCTATCCTGGGCTGACGGTGATGACCTGCAATATCCGTGGCGGGGATCGTCTGTCGGCGCAGTCTGAAAGCCAAATTAGTGTCGAGGCTACGAGGGTCCTGCCGCTGATGGAGGGCGGTACCGGACCAACGCGTGACATCGTGCCATGGTGTATTCACCAGCTAAAGCAGCGCGGATACACGGACGACGACCTGGATCTGCCCGAGTGGCAGGCCTTCCACGAGATCTGCGTGGCCCGGGGCGACACCTACGACGAGACACTGGACGCGACCATTACCGTGAAGGACATGGTGAACAACGCCCTGGCGTGCGGATTCGGCGAGCTGGTTACGTTCCGTGGCTTGCTACGGCCTGTGCGGGACAGCGCCCGGGCAGCGTTCGATGTCGCCTACGGCCCGAAGACGCAGACCTACTCGCCACAGAATATGACCAAGATGCTCAAGATCAGCGGCGCCATGCCGTCGATCAACGACTTCGATGGCGTGGATGTGGAGTTCTTCTCGCGCACGACCTGGGCGTGGGAGACGGTCGAATGCCGCTGGCCAGGCGACCTGGGCATCAAGGTCGAGAAGATCAAGATGCCCGGCATCAGCGATAAAACCAGGGCTTGGCGTATCGGCATGCGCCGGCGCGGGCACCAGAAGTTCCGCACCGACGTTTACACCTGGGAAACCGAGATGGACGGAAGCAATAGCGGCTATCTGAGCTTCGCCGCGGTTGCCGACGACAGGCCGAAGGGGTGCCAGAGCGCGATCCTGCTGGCCTTCGAGGTGACTGGGGCGGGCACGCTGCTGATCTCGTCAGAGCTGCTGGACTTCAGCGCCGGCGGCGAACACCTGATCGGGGTTCGCAAACAGGATGGCACGCTGTCTGGCCCGTGGACTGCCACGCAAGTGGGCCCGTACACGGCACGGGTGGATGCGCTCGACTTTACGCCCGTGGTCGACGGCCCGCTGGAGCCGCCACACATCCTGTTCGGGCCGGCCACGCGCTGGGCATACCCAACCCTGATCACCAGCTCCGACCCAGCAAACGGCAACGTCGCCATGAAGGGCATGCCCTACGACGACCGCGTTTACACCTACGACGACCTATACCCGCCGGCTTGACCGGACCGTAAATCGAGCATGCCCGCCACTGAGCGGGCTTTTTTATGCCCGGAGAAAACTATGCGATACAACACCGGAAACCCAGTTGGACCGGACGGCTCCAGCAGCCCGTTCGATTTGCACGACAACGCAGGAAACCTGGATCTCGGCGTTAACAGCGAAGAGCTTATATTTACTGATAGAACTGGGAAAAACCGAGACACATGGGCAGGTTTCGAGAAGAAGTTCTCAGATCTACTTATTTCCCAAGGATATGAATCAGTCTATCTAGAATATGCTCCTGGCGTGGTCGTTGAGCGCCAGACCCAGCTGGTCCAGGTGGGTGGGGAGCTGTATCGTGTTAAGGATGTTGATGATTTGCCTCTAGCTCTCAGCGGAGACTGGGAGATCGATGCGCCGAAACTTTTGGTAGGTGGCATAGGGTGGTTCCAGCAGGTGGGAAGCGGATCTGTGATTCGTCCTTTTGCTGGAAAGGTTGGAGAGCAATTTTCCATAACTGACTTCGGCGCCAGCCCGGCCATCGCAGACAACTCGGCTGCAATTGCCGCAGCATGCGCGGCGGCGGCTGGTAAGCCGGTTATCGTGCCGCGTACTGATGATGGAAACGTTTACGCCGCGCCATCATTTGTTGCGCCTCTTGGCACTTTGTTCAATTACCAAGGTGGCGCTTATATCAGTGGCGGCGATGTGAACAACGCAGTGGTTCACTATGTTGGCGCTGGAGAGCCTGGAGAGCATAGGGCAGACACTATCACCCGAGGATACGGGGTAGAGATCAACGCCCCACTAACTGGAGTAGGCGCAGCAAGCACCTACATGCTCAATCGCTTTTATATACGAAACGACCGTCTTGACGCGCAAAACGATGGTTTCCCAGGATCCAAGGTTGATGGCGTCATCATCCAGCACAACTTCGGCGGGGCTGGATGTCGAGGAGGTCGGCATGCGTTCGAATCCATCCTGACACAGACCGCGCCAACCGAATCTGACAATACCGACAGGAACTATGTTGGTGCTGTCTCCGTCGTAAATAGTCTTTCCGGCGACGGCGGTACCTCTGGAACAAAGCGTGGCTCATTCTTCGCGCATAACTTCTATGCAAACCTTACCAACTCCATGTACACGCAGCATGTAAACGGATGCGAAAGTAATGTGCTTATTGATGCAAGCTCTTCTGCCCAATATCGAGCAGGCTACAGCGCAGTATCTGCCGGCGTAAAGCAAGGTGATGACATTGATGCCGCATATGCAATTGACGCCCTTGGCCTAACCGGTGCCCAGTGGAAATATGGCATTCACGCTGGAATCCAGAATGGCCGACAACCGCTTAGCCTTGGCTTGATACGAGACGAGACAAATGCCTCGACTTTGATTTCTGTATCCGTAGCTAAAGCCGTATTGTACGACTCCGATGATGGACGCATGCGAATATCTCTGGCGTCCAGCAACTACTACTCCGACAACTACGCAGTCCGCATCGGCGGGACAAACAACGTGGCAAACACGCCGCTCCTGCAATTCCAGTGTGGATCTACCGACGTTAACCTGTACGCCGGCAGGATCATGGCTGCAGGCGGTATCCCTTTAACGGCAGGCTCCGGAGTTTGCCGCATCGAATTCCGGCAAACGCTGCTGCGCGAGACGGCGCCCCTTGCAGCGAATACCTACACCTGCGGCACTGCTGCGCTTCCATGGTCTGGCGGGTTCACACAAAGCGCATTCACCGTCACCTCTGACGAGCGCCAGAAACAGGACATCGAGGCTATTCCTGATGAAGTGCTCGACGCGTGGGCAGAGGTTGAGTACCTGCAGTTCCGTCTGACTGATCGTGTGGCCGAGAAGGGTGATGGTGCGCGGCTGCATACCGGCGTTATTGCTCAGCGTGTCCGTGATGTGTTCTTGAGTCATGGAATTGATCCCTATGCCC
Organism: Pseudomonas sp. PsB; assembly: GCF_043658375.1. NCBI lineage: Bacteria > Pseudomonadati > Pseudomonadota > Gammaproteobacteria > Pseudomonadales > Pseudomonadaceae > Pseudomonas > Pseudomonas sp. PsB. The sequence goes on from NZ_JBIGLU010000019.1 coordinate 76,497, forward strand.
GCGGTGTTCTTTGCCATGACAGCTGGGATGCGACCGAGGCTGAGTATGTGACCTGGGAGGAGGAGCGTGATGAGGATGGGAACGTAACAAAAGAGGCAGGGAGTGAGCTGGTGGTGCCAGCCAGGGAGGCGGGTGATCTGTATACGATCCGATACCAGGAAGCCGACGCACTCACGCTGGCGCTGCTGAAACGAGAGGATCGACGGAAGGGGGAGCTGATTGATCAGCTGAAAGATCGTATTAGCTCGATCGAGGCTGCGCTGGACTCTACTAGGGCATCGTGAGCTCATGGTGGCTCCGCTTGGCGCTGAGTATGCTGCTGGTGGGCTGCGCGGGGAAATCGCCAGGTTGCGGAATGGCCACCGAGCCACCTGCGACAACTTCGCTGCCCAGCAGCGCCAGGCAGGAACCTCTGCCATCGTGGTGCTCGGGGGATTGCTTGAAGAAGCTGACCGAATGGCGGGAGACCTCGCAGCAGCGCTTGAGCGAAGCCGAATAGCTGAGCTGGCGTGCGAGGCCGTTGTGAAGGGGGCAGATGTGGGCGATTGCCCACAAATCCACAGATTAGGGTGCCGACTCCGGATGGCGCGGCACCTTTCCGCTACGATCCGCTACGGCTGTCGAAGTAGGAAGTCTCGACGAGCCATGCGCTCAACCGTCGTCATTACGACAAAATCTGGCTTGAAGCTCTTTGTTAATTTCTTTACTAGATCAGGGGTTGAAATAGTAGTGTGTACCTGTAGGGTCTCATAGAACGTTTCAGCCATGAATGGAGCCATCGCTGAGCCGAAGGAGTCTCTCAACCATAAGACGCGCATTTTATTAATAGCTTTATCGGATGTGACTACGGTTGGTATCTTCACGTTAGCTACATCAGCATTAGGTGCTGCGGGGATCAGCTTACCGCTTCCAAATTCAGTTAGCCGAATAGATGCTTGGGAATATGTAGGCTCGATAAGGTCAGGTTTTTGATCTTCGATAAACTCGCTTATTCGTTGGAATTTTGAAAGATCTCCCCCTGTGCGCTCATTCAAAATAATGTCATTCATGGTGGTCGGGGCAGGCCACTTTAGGCTTTTATCGGATTTTGAAAGGCTTTGCATTAGCTGTTCGAAAGCAATTGATGCGCCAGCAATGTTCCAATGAGTGTCTGTCTTAAAGTACAGAGGGGCTGCAAATTGTGGTTTTGAAGATATTATTTCTCTCTTGGGATATAATATTATTCCTCCTGAGTCCATGCTGGATATCAAATCCGTTATGGTGAAATTAGCCGGTTTCGCCCAGTAAGGAAGATATTCTGGATATACTGAGTCTTTGTCTGGGCCGATTACGATCTTGTAAGCTTTTACGCCATTCGAAAGAAACCATGACTCCCATTCCTTGGAGTTGGTTATAATGTTTTTTGCTAGGTTTTCATCAATGTCTGTCGGTGTTCTGCGCTTAACAGATATTGTGCTGTTGTATTGGTCGCCCAAAAAAAACCAACCAGATTTCCCTATTATAACTGATTTTGGGTCTAGCGAGACTCCTGCCTGATAGTATATCCTGCCAATATGCGGCAATGCAAAATCCATGTTGAACAGATTTTGCCATATTTTCAACGGGGAGTTGCCGGCAACAATTGCGGTCACTCCTCGATTTGTGAGATTAATGGCCGGCACTATGCAAAGTCCGACTAAGGTTAAAAGCAAAAAGCTGTAGGTATATTTTTTCATTCCGTTCCAATCCTAGAAATTGAAATAAAGAAATACGGTGCTAGTGGACTTGATTGTTGAGTACATAGCCGTGGTGAAGATAAGCGTCATGAAAAATGTCTTCAGTCGAAGGTGTCCTTGACTTGTTGTTATTTCAAACGAGTTTCGTTGGCAGATAATAATAAATCCAAGAGCTATCATCGCGTAGCATAGGAAGTTTGCTGCAATGCCAGTTGGCAGGATGCTAAGAATGCTGTCGGATAGCGTGCCACCCCAAGCCAAATTAGAAACAGGGACTTCATTGGGGCTTGCAAGATTGATTGAAGATAAATTAACCATTCCACCGAGAATTGAGAAAGCATCATTCAAAGATGTGGCGCGGAAAAATACCCACGTAACGTTAACGAACAAGAAAGTTATAAGCCAGGCCAGAGGGGCTGGCATCGACATTCCAAGCTGTTTCCATAGGCGGTGGATTACAAGTGCGCCGCCGTGAAGAGCTCCCCATATAACGAACATCCAACTTGCGCCGTGCCACAGCCCGCCTAGCACGAAGGTTGCCATAAGATTAAAGTAGATCCGAGCTGATGAGCAACGATTTCCGCCGAGCGGTATATATAGGTAGTCTCGGAGATAGCGACTTAGGGTCATGTGCCAGCGGCGCCAGAAGTCCTGAATGTCGAGTGACTTGTAGGGCGAGTTGAAATTTATTGGCAGCCAGATATTGAATAGTAGGGCGGCGCCAATCGCCATGTCGCAGTATCCGCTGAAGTCAAAGTACAGCTGGAATGTATATGAAAGGCTAGTTGCCCAAGAACTAAAGAAATCGTGGCTTGCACCGCTTGCGAACCCGGAATCCGCCCAGACGGCAAACGTGTCAGCAATCATCACTTTTTTGAACATGCCTACGCTAAAAATAAATAGGCCCATGAAAATATTTCTGTGGCGAATTGCCAATGTCCACTTTGATTTAAACTGACCCATCATCTCCTTGTGGTGCAGAATAGGGCCTGCGATCAGGTGGGGGAAGAATGTTACAAACAGTGCGTAGTTAACGAAATCGTATTCCTTGGCCTCGCCTTTGTAGCTATCAACCAAAAATGCAATCTGAGTAAATGTGTAAAAGCTAATTCCAAGTGGGAGAATTATTTCTGCAAGATTGTAACTAGAGCCTATTGCAGAGTTAATGTTTTCGATGAAAAAGTTTGCGTATTTGAAGTATCCTAGCAGTGCAATATTCGCAGTTATACTTAATGCTAGTACTGTTTTCCGTGAGGTGTTTATGCGAAGACCTTTCGCATATGGGGATATCGCGCAGCCTACTACGAAATTGAAGAATATGGATGCCAGTAGCAGAGGGATATAATCAATGCTCCAGTACCCGTAGAAAAAGATACTGGCCGCGACTAACCATAGTTTCCCAGCTTGTATTAGCCTAAGCTTGTTTAGGCCAAAGTAAACAAAAAAAACGATCGGTAAGTAGACCAATATAAATGCTGTGGAGCTGAATATCATCTTGTCGTCCTGATCTGCCTATGGAATTCCATAACGATTCCGGTTGGCCCGTGTATGCCTGTTGTTTTCTTTCCGCAGAAGCTGATGCGGAGCTTCAAAGCGGCCGAGATTCTACCTGAAATTAGATGGCATATGCCCATCACAGGGCGGTATCTGCTTCAAATCCCTCCCAAAGTCCGCCCAGTCGCGGGCATTTTTTGCCTGGAGAAACCATGGCCAGACTCACCGAACCCCAGGCCGGAGGCGCGAACGTGCTCCGGTTTCTTGATCTCGTCGCCTTCTCGGAAGGCACCTCAACCGTGAAGGCCAGTGACGACGGCTACAACGTCCTGTACGGCGGCGGCCTGTTCCAGGGCTATGCCGATCACCCGCGGCGCAAGCTGACCTTCCCCATCAACGGCAAGTCGGTAACCAGTACGGCAGCCGGCCGGTACCAGCTGCTCGAGCGTTACTGGGATGCGTACCGGGCCAGCCTTCGCCTGGCTGGAGGATTCACGCCGGAGAACCAGGACCGCATCGCGCTGCAGCAGATCCGTGAGCGCAAGGCCCTGGCAGATATCAAGGCAGGCCGCATCGAGCAGGCGATCGCCAAGTGCTCGAACATTTGGGCCAGTTTTCCTGGAAACAGCTACGGCCAAAACCCGCACCGCCTGGAAAAGCTGCTGGCTCAGTGGCAGAAGCTCGGCGGGGTGCTCCCATGAATGCCTGGCTGATGCGGCTGGCTGGTGCCGGGCTTCTGGTTCTGGTCGGTATGTTGATCGGAGTTTGGGCCGCCGCCGGTCACTTCCGGCCGCTGCTCGATTCCGAGCAGACCCAGGTGGCCAGTTGCAAGGCTGCCCGCGACAACCTCAGCGGGCTGGCGGCGGAGCAGGGCAAGGCCTTGGGCGACCTAACCCTGGCGGCAAAGGCTCGCCAGGCCGGGGCTGAGCAGGCGGTTGGCAAGGCGAAGGCCAGCGCGGAAGTCGACTACGCCGCGGCAAACCGCCTGCAGCAGGAGCGAACGGGCGGTGACCAGTGCGCGGCTGCCATCTTGATCATCGACAAGGAGCTGGGTCTATGAGGCTGGTGCTGAGTTGGCATATCTGTGGGAGCGGAAGAGGCCTGATTCAGGCCGCAAGCCGCGAATTACTTAGCCTGTCCTGTAGGAGCGGGCTGGTGCTGGCCCTGGGGATGGCCGGATGCTCCGGCAAGGTAGAACCGCAGGTCCAGTACGTGCGCGTCGAAGTGCCGGTGCAGGTGCCGTGCCGGACGCCTGAAGTTGCGGTACCGCCATGGGCTGCTACCGGTCTGCGCAAGACCGACAGCCTGGAGGTTAAGGTGCGCGCACTGCTGGCCGAGCGCCGGCAGCGGATCGGATATGAGAGACTGCTGGAATCAGCAGCAGGCTCCTGTCGCTGACTTCAATCCGGATTGGAGTCGATAATCCGCCTGACATCGAGTTCCTTCTGGCGTTTCTTCAGCGGCTCGCCAACATACTTATCGAAAACGTGTTTTTGCTTGTCGCTCAAGCCTTCGTACCCTTCATGGATAACCTGCTGAGCAATACCGTGCCCCGGCGTGCCTTCCTCCAGTAACCCTTCATCTAGAAGGTCCTGAATGGCGTCGTTCAACTCCCAGTCAACGTGATCATTCCATCCCATAGTCTTCTCCAGGTCGGCTTGGTGTTTTGCACATTAGCCTCGCTTAGCGGGCATAGCAAATGGTCACATCGGTCGGATCATCGGCTGTTGTCGAGCTGCATGGCGCAAGCTACGATACTGTATCTATATACAGTATTCGGTGCAGCATGTACTTCCTCCTCGTTCGCCGCCGCGTGAATGGCGTGGCCATCCCTTCCGATAAGCTTAGGAAGATCCAACCCCTGCGGGCCGACATTCACATCGGTGACCACCACAGTGAGCCGCTGGGCCGGGTTTCGACCCAGGCCTGGGTTTTCAATCCGTCCCCAGGGCCTGACATCATCCCCCGGCTGCACGACGCCAAGCTCAATGGCATGGCCCAGCTCGGGATCAACATCAACGGAGTCGAGGAAATCGACGGGGTGCTTTACGCTCAGTCGTGGTGGTGCCGGGCGGTGGGCGACTATGGCAACTGAGCTTCCGCAGGCCTGGCTGGCCGAGCTGAACGATCAGGCTGCTCTGGTGGCTGACCCTGATGGGCGCGCAGCGGTGCTCGATGAGATGGCTTATGCCGCGCGCCGGCGGCTGGAGGTCGATGACGGCGACCTGGTCGACATGTTGGAGATCGTCGAGGCGGCTAGGCTGTGGGCGCTGGATGGCGCCGATCTGTGAGGAGCTATATAAAGGAAGGGAATCGGTCGGCAGAACGCCGGAGAGTGGTGGCAGGAAGCGTGGGACAAATCTGGGACATCGAATGTCCCAAATGATGATGAATCAAGATGCAGGAAAATGAGGAAAACCCCAATGGATACAGGGGGTTGAGCGATTTGCTCCAATAAAATAACAGGTTGAGACCGGATTGCAAATCCGTCTACGCCGGTTCGATTCCGACCTCGGCCTCCACCATTCGAAAGCCCCGCAGATTAAGGTCTGCGGGGTTTTTCTTTGTGGGTCGGAAAAAACTACGAGTTCCGAAACTGCAGGCACACAGATGGGATGGAGGGTCGGGTTGGTTGTGGGCCTGGTAGGTCGTGAATAGCGTTCGGATAAAGTCGCATAGTGCGCTGATGTATGCAATTGCCTTAGAATGCTCGCCTTTCACCCCTCAAAGGAATGAATACGTGGTGAGCAATAACGCAATCTGCTGCCCGCAATGCCAAGGTCAAAACGTCCAGCTTCTGTCTATCATCCATGCTGCTGGCACTTCTCACATACAAGCAACCCACCAAGCGCAATCCCAATCCGGATTCGGGCCAAGCGTGACCGTTGAAACTTCAGGTCGGCATCAGACCAATTTGGCGGCAAGCGTCGGTCCACCTCCAGGTAAGCGCTTGCTTGGCCCTGTCATTCTTACGGGGGTTGGCGCAATCATCTTGTACGATGGCCTCAAGCTTATGAACACGTTCTGGGGCGTTGATTGGACGAGGTTCTTCATAGGCGCGATATTTATCACCGTCGGTGTAATTGGATTCGTTCGCCACTGGAAATTCAACGTCGCACAGTACGACAAATTGGAAGAGTGGCGCCGCACTTGGATGTGCCACGCTTGTGGCACTCGATTCATTCCGTAAACGGTATTGAGAGGGCACCTGCGGGTGCCTTTTCTTTTGGCAGAGCTGTTCAGTATTGCGCTAGAGGTGGGGAACGATGCCGGACGCTTTCGTCCCATGCATCCGTATCAGCGAACGCTCGATCAGCCCAAATCCCGCTCAACAATGATCAACTCACGACGATAGGCGCGTAATGCCATCGCCTTTGCCTCCGAATAGGCGGGATCGGCATAGCACGCCTTGGCCTGAGCATAACTGTCGAATTCGACCGCCAGCGCCCGCGCGCTGGTATGCGACTCGACCAGCGCGCCAGCTGCGCCCATATGGTCTGACACAGATCGTCCAGCAAAAAAACATGTTCCATGAAACGAGGGCCGCAGCAATGCTGCGGCCACGGAAGATCAAATGCTGCGTGTTACGCCGCCATCGACCCTGATGTTCTGCCCGGTGATGTAGGCCGCGCCTTCGCTAGCAAGGAACGCAATGGTCGCAGCGATTTCTTCGCTGGTGCCGTAGCGCTTGAGCGGCACGCTGTCGCGGCGTTGCTCGGTGCTCGGCAAGCTGTCGATCCAGCCAGGGAGGACGTTGTTGATGCGCACGTTATCGCCGGCGAAATTGTCGGCGAAGATCTTGGTGAACGCGGCAAGGCCCGAGCGGAATACCGCAGAAGTCGGGAACAGCTCGCTGGGTTCGAACGCCCAGGCAGTGGAGATGTTGATGATCACTCCGCTCTTCTGACGCTGCATGTAAGGCGTCACCAGGCGAGTCGGGCGAATGACATTGAGCAGGTAAGTATCCATGCCCTTGTGCCAATCCTCGTCGCTGATTTCCAGGATTGGCGCGCGCGGACCATGGCCGGCGCTATTGACCAGCACATCGATACGGCCCCACTTCTGCACGACAGCGTCGACCAGGCGTTGCAGGTCTTCAACCGACTGGTTGCTACCGGTTACACCAATACCGCCGAGTTCGGCAGCCAACGCCTCGCCCTTGCCCGAAGAGGAGAGAATCCCAACCTTGAAGCCGTCGGCGGCCAGGCGTCGTGCTGCCGCTGCGCCCATGCCGCTGCCACCCGCCGTAATTATCGAAACTTTTTCTACTGACATGCTGCCTCCAATCTCTCAATGCTGATTTCCAGGTGCATTCACCTTAGCAGCAGTCCCATTGGCGAGGGAGACAGCTAAACTTCACTGTTACGATAGATTAACTATCGACAGCTTGTTGCTTGAGCCAGTGTTGGACGACGCTCAATGAGTCCGGCTGTTTCATCTTGCGTGGCCAGACCAGATAAAACGACTTGTCGACCCTGAGTTGCTGGGGAAAAACCTGCATCAGTCGGCCTGCGGCAATGTCATCACCGACGAACGCAGGGCTAGCCAAGGCAATGCCCTGGCCGCTGATTGCCGCTTCAATGGCCAATGAGGTCTGATTGAAGCGCAGATTTCTGGCTGTGGGTTGCAGGTGATGCGGGAACAGCTCTGCAAGGAACTGAGGCCAGAAATTATGGGCATCGTGCAACATGACGAAGTCCTGCAACTGCGCAAAGCTGGCAGGTATTTCGCTGCCTTCGAACAGCCTTGGGCTGGCCACCGCAATGATTCGCTGCTCCATCAGCAGCTCGCTATTCAAACCTGCTCCGAACTCGGGCTTGCCATAGCGGACAGCGATATCCACACCATCGGTGCTGAAGTGCGACAGCCGGTCGGTTGCCAGCACACGCAAATCGATGTCTGGGTGGCTCTGCGCAAAATTGCCGAGCCTGGGAATCAGCCATTTCGAGGCGAAGGTAGGTGTAACGCTGACTGTCAGGTGAGAAGTCTGTGGCCGAAGCAGGCGTGTTGCCTCGTCGATCATGGCCAGTGCACTGCGAATGCTTCCGCTGTAGCCCAGGCCCGCATCAGTCAACGCCAAGCCACGGGGCAGGCGTTCAAACAAACGCAGATCCAGGCTCGCCTCCAACCCGCGTATCTGCTGGGCAACTGCCGCCTGGGTCACGCCCAGTTCCTCGGCAGCCACACGGAAGTTCAAGCGGCGAGCCACCACTTCAAAAACACGCAACGCGTTCAGCGAGGGCAAATCAGGGAAACCGTCTGGCATGGCAATGAAGATTCTATCGAGTTCGGCAATTGTTCTGTCTCTCTGATGCTTTCACAAGGTTGATAACCTGATCGGGCTCGAAAGATTCACTGTGCCGAGGCTACTCCCTGAAACTAGCTAAAGAAACCTGTGCCAATCGAAAGCATCACTTGGCTAGCTTGCTGAAACGTTTCTTCGTGTCTATAAAGGGGAACAACTCCAAGAAAGGCAACCTGTCATGCCCCTCCTCAAATTCTTCGTTGCTCTCGGCGCCCTGTCCGCAGCCTCCCACACCATGGCCTGGGATTACGTTCTGCTCGACACCGATAAAGCCGCCCAGAACTGGCAGATCACCAGCCAGCAACTTGGCATAAAAACCGACAAGCCCTTCAGCGTTACCTTGCGTACCTTGCACGGAGGCAGGCAAGAGGGTGTCAGCATCGTCGACATCGATAACGGTACGATGAAACTTTCGGTAGTGCCGACCCGTGGAATGAACGTCTTGCAGGCGTCGGTCGGCAATGTGCGCATGGGCTGGGATTCGCCGGTCCAGGAAGTGGTCAACCCGTCCTTCATCGAGCTTAATGGGCGCAATGGCCTGGGCTGGCTGGAGGGCTTCAACGAACTGGTCGCCCGTTGCGGTTACGAGTGGGTCGGCCACCCCGGCGTCGACAATGGCGAGCTGCTGACCCTGCACGGTCGGGCCGCCAACATACCTGCAAACAAAGTCACCCTGCACATCGATGAGAAACCACCATACGCCATCAGCCTGCGTGGCGAACTGAAAGAGCAGGCGTTCAAGAAAGTCGACTTCTCCGTCGTGACTGAATTGGTCACCGAACCGGGCAGCGTGATGTTCGTCCTCAACGACACCCTGACCAACAACGGCGATTATCCAAAGGAATACCAGGCGCTGTATCACAGTAACTTCAGCACCCCGTTTCTGGAGCAGGGTGCTCGGTTCGCCGCGCCAGTGAAACAGGTGTCGCCGTTCAACGACAAGGCAAGGGAAGATCTGGCCGATTGGCAAACCTACCGAGCGCCCACCAAGGACTATGACGAAACGGTTTATAACGTGGTGCCGTATGCCGATGCCCAGGGCAATACGTTAGCCGTGTTGCATGACAAGGCTGGCAGTCTGGGCGTTTCGGTCGGCTTCAATACTCGGACATTGCCTGTATTTTCACTGTGGAAAAATACCGATACCCAAGGCCAGGGTTATGTGACCGGGCTCGAGCCGGGGACGAGTTTTTCCTACAACCGCCGTTACCAGCGGCCACTGAACCTGGTGCCGACAATCGGACCGAAGGAACACAGGCAGTTCCACATCAGCTACAGCTTGTTGGCGGACAAGGTGGCAGTGGACAAGGCCTTGAAGCATGTTAGCGAGATTCAGGGCGGGCGTGAAACCGAGGTGCGGCAGACGCCATTGGTTGATCTGACCAAGGGGTAACGCCGACCAGGGCATGTCGGCTTCGTCGACTAGTCAGAACTATCAAAGTTGTTGGTTTCATGGCTTTGCTGCAAGGCTGCTTTCGACCCTTGGCTGTCATTTTGCCCAACAGCAATCATTGTGGGAGCGGGTTTACCCGCGAACACCGGCACCGCCGGTGCCATCCACCGCGGCGCCTGCTTCGCGGGTAAACCCGCTCCCACAGAGTACGCGTCGCGCTTACGAAACCAGTTATCTTTTAGCGTCCGCTTTGGGTCGATAGCTGTCTGTCGCCTACGGTCGCAGCATCCATCGCCCGCCGCTCCGTCCATTCAAACGCTAGCCTTCAGGCGGGGATATCCCGCAAACGAACTCATCCGATCCCAGGCGGTGCGAGCCGAACTCCACAACATAGCCAACCCCGCGGCGCTCCGCCTCGGCCCTGGCTGTCTTCTGGTCGGCATAAACATCGACGAAATGCCAGGGATGCCGGTCTCTCAGTACGCCCCATCCAAGCACCCAGCCGTCATTGTCCGGATCGGGTGGCAGGTTTTTCGCCAAGCTGCGGATGCCCATACGTTCACCCCGATGTGCTAGCCAGTTTTCTGCTTGCGAAGCAACTACAAACCACGACTTGGATAAAACCGTATATGAAGCATAGCGCTTACCCGAAACCAGAGCCCAAGGCGCACCCATTGGTTCGCTTTACAAGGGCGGAAGCCATCTCTGACCGCCCGCGCTCGAATGCAGCAGGGTAGCGTGCGCTGCACCAACAGCCAGCGCACATGGGCCATCACCCCTCGAACTGAATCACCATTCGCCCTTTGATCTTGCCCTCCAGCATCTCATCGAAGATCTGGTTGATATCCTCGATCGGCCGCAGGGTCACCTTCGGCACCACTTTCCCTTCCGCCGCAAACTGGAAAGCTTCCTGCAGGTCCTGCCGGGTACCGACCAGCGAGCCGATCACTTCGATGCCGTCCAGCACCAATCGAGGGATATTCAGGTTCATCGCTTCCGACGGCAGGCCGACCGCAACCAGGCGGCCACCCGCACGCAGGGCATCAACGGCCGAGTTGAAGGCTGCCTTGGCAACGGCGGTAACCACGGCGGCGTGGGCGCCACCGGTCTTGGCCTGGATGACCTTGGCGGCATCCTCGGTGCGTGAGTTGATGACCAGGTCGGCGCCCATCTCGCTGGCGAAGCGCAGTTGCTCTTCGTTGACGTCGATGGCGATCACTTTGGCGTTGAAGACGTTCTTGGCGTATTGCAAGGCAAGGTTGCCCAGGCCGCCGAGGCCGTAGATGGCGATCCATTGGCCGGGGCGGATGTTGGAGATCTTCACCGCCTTGTAGGTGGTCACGCCGGCGCAGGTAATGCTGCTGGCGGCAGCGGAGTCGAGCCCGTCGGGCACTTTTACCGAGTAGTCGGCTTTGACGATGCAGGCTTCGGCCATGCCGCCGTCCACGGTGTAGCCGGAGTTCTTCACTTCGCGGCACAGGGTTTCGTTGCCGCTGTTGCAATACTCGCAATGCCCGCAGCCCTGGTAGAACCAGGCCACGCTGGCGCGGTCGCCCGGTTTGAGCGAGGTGACGCCTGGCCCTACTGCCTGGACCACGCCGATGCCTTCGTGGCCTAGCACCACACCGGTCTTGTCACCGAAGTCGCCATTTTTCACATGCAGGTCGGTGTGGCACACACCGCAGCATTGCATCTTCAGCAGCGCTTCACCGTGCTCGAGGGGGCGCAGGGTTTTCTCCACCACATCCACGCGACGGCCTGGTGCAACAACAGCAGCTTTCATAGGAGCCTCCGTGTCTATCCGAATGAGCTTGGGTTATCGCCGGGGTTAGCATAGCCCTTGCCGGGTGGGGCAAAACTGCTTCAGGTCATGGTCTGGGGTGGGAGGCTTGTACGCAGCAGGGCCCTGCAGGATTCTGCGTAAGGCTCGCCACAAAAAGAAAAGCCCGCGGCAATAATGCGGCGGGCTGCAAGAACATACGGAGCAGGGCCAGTGTGCCCACCCGGATGTCAGTATTTCGTGAAGGTCAGGTCATGAGCATGTCATGCATGGCTCAGTTCCAGTTGGCTGATGACGCACACCGAGCCATCCTCGGCAGGCGTGTCGTCGGTGTAGTCCACCTGGTTGTATACCCCGCCATGGAATTTGAGCGTGCGCGTCGCCCAGGTCGCACCCAGTTGCAGGGGCGATGTGCTGCCAATACGGCCGTTGCAGCTTGCACTGACCGTGCAGGCGCCGTTGTTCGTCACGTCGATGCTCACATCGAAACGGGCACCGAGCGGTACGTCGGCCAGCACCGTGCTGCTGCTCGTGGCCGTCTGGTTGAAGTCGGTCCGGAAGCCCACGGTGATCTTGCCCTTGTTCCAGAACACCTTGATGGGCGGGTTGTCGTCGTCTTTGACGTGCATCTGGGCAATCACCACTTTTTGCGCAAAGTTCACTTTCTGCAGTGTCATGGTCTGGTGATTGCGGTGCCGGGCGCCGCTGTTCAGTGCCCAGTACGCGGGCTCCTTCCACTCGCAGCGGGTGCGGTGGGTGCTTTTGCTGGAGGCGCCCTTGGTGGGGGCGGTCATGCGGATCGAGCCGTCGCTCAGGCGGGCGATGACTTCGGGCAGGGTCGCCAGCGCCTGGGCGCCGGTCAACTCCAGCGCCACCGGGTTGGTCGCGGACTTCGGCACGGGAGTGGTGATGATGAGGTTGTCGATATACACAGCCATGGGCTTTCTCCTTGAAAAACGACAGGTCCTGCATCATTTGCGAGCCTGGCCAGCATGGGCGCAGTTCACTGTGATTTGCCAAGGCTGGACGAAGGGAAAACCCAGGGGATAAAAAAGCCCGCCATGGGAGGCGGGCAAGCAACGTTTGAAGGGAGAGCCTGCAGAGTGGACCCGGCCGGTTAACCGAGCATTAAGCGGTAACGCATTGACCTGTGCAGCCGATCAGCCTATACAGGCTGCCACCAGCCCAGGAGCCAGCATGCACGACGAAGACGACTTGCACGAACCCGAGCACGATCACCTGCTTGACCACGAATTCCTCTACGACGATTTGGAGCCTGAAGCGGATGCCCAGGGCGCCGAGGACGAGGTTGGGGAAGACGAGGATACGCTGGATGACCTCGATGACGAGGAGCGCGATCACCCAGCCTGGTTCGACGACTGCGAAGACGACTGACTCAGCGCCCGTCTACCGAAAAACGCCCAGGGCCGCTCACTGCCAGCATCAGCAGGCCGCCCATGATGCTGAGGTTTTTCAGGAACTGGGTCATGTTGGCGCTGCGCTCAGGGTCGACCATGCTCCAGAACGGGTGGCCCAGCAGCGCCGTGCCCAGCACGAACAGCGCCAGCAGGAAGGCCAGCGGCCGGGTATAGAAACCGAGGATCAGCAGTATGCCGACAACGAACTCCATGAGCACGGCAACTGCCGCTGCCAGCATGGGGGCAGGGGCGCCCAGTGAGGTCATGTAGCCGACCGTGCCTTCGAACCCGGTCAGCTTGCCCCAGCCAGACAAGACGAACAGGATCATCAGCAGCACACGGGCAATCAGGATAATGATGTCGCGTTGGCCATCGAACAGGGAGTAGCGCATGGCGGCGTTCCAGTGGACGGGTACAAGCTCCACTCTAGCAGCTGCGCAAAGGATTGCTGGCGGGCAGCAAAAAGGCGCCGCAAGGGCGCCTTCGCAAAGAATTTGGTGCGAGTGGCGGGACTCGAACCCGCAAGGCTCACGCCGACAGATTTTAAGTCTGCTGTGTATACCAATTCCACCACACTCGCACGCTTGAAGGGGTCGTGACGACCAGCTCGCTTCTAAGCAGAAGGGCTTCGCAATCAAGCGCGCTTTATAACCCATTGTTATAGTTGAGTCAACCACAGCACCTATGATCAACAGAGTGAAGGGTCGATCGATTGGGCAATTGACACCTTGCTGTCATTACGCCACTGTTGCCCCTTTATTGGATCCAAAGAGTATGCGGTGATGAATCAGTCCAGTGCTTCCGAGCGTATCGTACGCCCACGGCTGTTCTGGCGACTGTTGTTCGTGCTGGTAGTCGTGTTGGGGGCGTTTCTCTACCTCAGCCTGATCAGCCTGGGCGGTTACCTGCTGATGCTGGGGTTCGATGCCGAACATCCTCAACCGCAGCGCCTGATGGCCCTGGCCGGTGGCGGGCTTATCCTGCTGGTCGGTTTGTGGCTGCTGAAAGTGGCGATGCCGCGGCGCATCAGCCCGGTACTGGTTGAGCCCGAGCGTTGAACCTCGCCCTATCTTCCCTCCTGCCGTACCGGTGGAGCTCGCATGGTTTCAGCTGACTGCCTCGACCACCCTGTCATGCCTGCCCACCGCTATGAACAGCTGGTTCAGTCGGTGGTGGATTACGCTATCTACATGCTCGACCCATCCGGCCATGTGGTGTCGTGGAACGCAGGCGCGCAACGCATCAAGGGGTACCGTGCCGATGAAGTGATCGGCCAGCATTTTTCGTTGTTCTTCACCCCGCAGGATTGCACCGAAGGCCGCCCGGAGCGCTTGCTGCGCCAGGCGCTGGAGCAGGGCGTGGCGCAGGATGAAGGCTGGCGCGTACGCAAGGATGGCACGCAGTTCTGGGCGCTGGCCGCGCTGGATGTGATTCGCGATGACCAGGGCCAGGTCGTCGGCCTGGCCAAGGTGACCCGGGACATCACCGACCGTCGCGAGTCGGCGCTGCAACTGGACGCGGTGCGCGCCCAGCTGTTCCAGGCGCAGAAGCTGGAGGCCCTCGGCCAGTTGACCGGTGGCCTGGCGCATGACTTCAACAACATGCTGACCATCATCATCAGCTCGGCGCGCCTGGCACTGGCCACACAGGACCCGGCACGCGCCCAGCGCATGCTGCAGCATATTCTGGATGCCGGGCAGCGGGGCACTGAACTGACCCAGCAACTGCTCAGCTTTGCCCGCCACCGGAAGCTTGATGTGTCTTGCGTCGCCCCGGCGAACCTTATTGCCGCCACCCGTGGTCTACTGGAGCATGCGCTGCCCGCTTCGATTGACCTGGAGGTTGTGCTGCAACCGGACCTGCCCCTGATCGAAGTGGATGCCGGGCAATTGCAGATGGTGCTGCTCAATCTGTTGTTCAATGCCCGCGATGCCATCACGGGGCAGGGCCGGATCGGCTTGACCGTCGATGTGGTCGAACTGGCCGGCGAGGTGGAAGGCCTGCACGGCGGGTTTGTGCGTTTCGAGGTGGAAGACAGCGGCGAGGGCATCGCGCCAGCGGTACTGCCGCGGATTTTCGAACCGTTTTTCACTACCAAGCCCTTTGGCAAGGGGACTGGCCTGGGCCTTAGCCAGGTGTATGGTTTTGCCAGGCAGAGCGGTGGTGCCATTTGCGTCGACAGTGAGCCCGGCCGGGGAACTTGCATGCAGCTTTACTTGCCAATCTATCAGCAGACGGACAGCCAACTCGACAGGTAGAACACCATGGCACAGGCACTCAGGCGGCTGGTGACGGGGATCGATGGGCTCGATGCGTTGCTCCAGGGTGGCCTGGTGGCTGGCGCGTCCTACATCATTCAGGGCCCGCCGGGCGCGGGCAAGACCATCCTCGCCAACCAGCTGGCCTGCGGGCATGTGCGCGGCGGTGGCAGGGTGCTGGTGGCCACCTTGCTGAGCGAGTCGCACGAGCGGCTGTTCCAGTACCTGGCGACCCTGGAGTTCTTCGACCCGGCGCTGGTCGGCGACCCGATCCAGTTCGTCAGTGCTTTCGACACCCTGGAGCAGGAAGGCCTGGACGCCGTGGTACGGCTGCTGCGCCAGGAAATCGCCCGCCAGCAGGCCAGCCTGCTGATCGTCGATGGTGTGCTCAATGCCCGGGTGCGTGCGGAAACAGCGCTGGACACCAAGAAATTCGTCTCCGAACTACAGGGCCATGCGGCCTTTGCCGGTTGCACCGTGCTGCTGCTGACCAGCGCCCGGCTGGAAGAAGGCAGCCCGGAGCACACCATGGTCGACGGCGTGATCGAACTGGGCGAGCAACTGTTCGGCAGCCGCGCCGTGCGCCATATCCAGCTGCGCAAGACACGGGGCAGTGCGGCGTTGTCGGGGCGCCATGAATGCCTCATCGATGGAGCCGGCATGCATGTATACCCGCGCCTGGAGTCGCTGTTCAGCCACCCCAGCCAGGCGGGCAGCGCCACCTTGGAGCGCGTCAGCAGCGGGGTGGCGACCTTGGATGAAATGCTTGGTGGCGGCTTGGCCACCGGCTCGGTCAGCCTGCTGATCGGGCCCTCGGGTATTGGCAAGACGTCATTGGGCCTGGCTTTTCTCGGTGCCAGCAGCCCGCAGGCGCCGGGGCTGCATTTCGGCTTCTACGAAACGCCGGAGCGCCTGCGTATCAAGGCCGCGTCGCTGGGTTACGATTTCGCAGCCATGGAGCAGGGCGGCAGCCTGCAGCTGTGCTGGCAGCCGACCACCGAGGGCCTGCTGGACCAGGTCGGCGCGCGCCTGCTCGAGCGGGTCGAAGCGCAAGGCAGCAAGCGCGTGCTGATCGACAGCCTGGGGGCGTTCAGCCGCCTGGCCATCGACCCGGCGCGGCTCAATGCGTTTTTCCGCGCCCTGGCCGGCGAGCTGCGCGCGCGCGATGTCAGCGTGATGCTGACCTGGGAAATGCGCGACATCTTCGGCGCGGAAATCAGCGCCCCGGCCCCGGACCTGTCGAGTATCGTCGACAACCTGATGCTGATGCGCTTCGTCGAGCTGGGTTCGCAGCTGCGGCGCATGCTGTCGATCCTCAAGGTGCGTGACAGTCACCATAACCCTGCCTTGCACGAGCTGCTGATCGGGCCGCAAGGCATTACCCTGCGCAAGGCGTTCGAAGGCGCCTGCGGTGTGCTTTCGGGAACGCCGGTGCCGCAGGGGAGCGGGTGACGGGGCGGGCGATGAATACCATCCTGATCGTCGATGACGAGTACCTGATTGCCGACATCCTCGGTTTTGCCCTGGAGGACGAAGGTTTTCTGGTGGAAAAGGCGAGCAACGGCTGCAAGGCGCTGGAGGCACTGAAGGAAAAGCGCGTTCAGCTCGTTATCACCGACTACATGATGCCACTGCTCAACGGTGAAGAGCTGGTGCGCTCGATGCGTGAAGACCCGGCCTTGAGCGAGTTGCCGGTCATCCTCATGAGTGGCGCGCAGGCCAACCAGGGATGCCCGGAACTGTTCGCCGCGGTGTTCGACAAACCGTTCGACATGGACTGTATGATCGCCAAGGTGCACGAACTGCTGGGCACCTGAGGCGCGGGGCGATCAAGCGCGTCCGTGCGGCTTGAGGCAGGTCGCTCAGTGCGAGTCGTCGTGCTTTTCCGGGGCCGGGCTGCCGGCCTGGATACGCTTGAAGATCTCTTCGCGATGGACCTGGACGTCTTTCGGTGCATCGATACCGATCCTCACCTGCATCCCTTTGACGCCCAGAATGGTGACTTTGATGTCATCGTTGATGACGATGCTTTCGCCAACCTTGCGGGTGAGTATCAGCATGTAGTTCTCCTTGGTGATGTAAAAGTCCGTCGGGCTAGTTGCCACGGCGGCGGGAGCTTGTCCCTCTTCCTTCTCATTAAAGACGCTTTCGGCGGATAGTAATTCCCCGACAGACAAATTCTGTTGCGTGTCTTCAGTCGCAGGTGCCGAAGCAAACCGCCAGCGGTTTGTCGGCCAAGGTGCTCGGTGGCAAGAATAGGGGGCTTGGCGGCCAATGGGAAATTTCTTCGCATCATGGTCTGAATAGACCGGGTTAATGGTCATCCTGTTCCTCGAGTGCCTGAAGAAATAGCAGCAAGGCTACTTCTTCACGGTCCAGGCCTTTGCGTACACGGTTCTTCGGCAAGTTGGCCAGACGCCCCAGGGCATAGTGTTCAAGTACAGCCGGGTGGATGTAGCAGCGCCTGCACACCGCCGGCGTGTTGCCCAGGCGTGATGCTACCTGGCGGACGATGGCGGCGACCTGGCGCTTGGCTTCGCTCTCGGGTTCCCAGGCCAAGGGCCTGAGCAGGTCCAGGGCAAGGCTGCTGCCGGCCCAGGTGCGGTAGTCCTTGGCGGTGAAGTCGGCGCCGGTCAGCTGCTGCAGAAACTGGTTGACCTCGCTGGAGCCGACACTGTGGCGCTGGCCGTCGTCGTCCAGGTACTGGAACAGCGCTTGCCCGGGCAGCTCCATGCAGCGCTTGAGCAGGTTGGCCAGGCGCCGATCGTTGAGGCTGACGTTATGCTCTACGCCACGCTTGCCGCGGAACTGGAAGCGGATGCTGCTGCCCTTTACCTCGACATGGCGGTTGCGCAGGGTGGTCAGGCCATAGGACTGGTTTTCACGCAGGTAGCGCTGGTTGCCGATGCGGATCAGGGTGTGGTCCAGCAGGCTGACCACCAGCGCCATTACCTTTTCCCGGTCCAGGCCTGGCCGGGCAAGGTGGGCGTGCAGTTGTGCACGCAGTTTCGGCAGGGCCTGGGCAAACGCCAGCATGCGCCCGTACTTGTGCTGGTCGCGTACTTCGCGCCACTGCGCATGGTAGCGGTATTGCTTGCGGCCCCGGGCATCGCGACCTGTCGCCTGCAGGTGGCCCTGCGGGTCGGCGCAGATCCACACCTCGGTATAGGCCGGGGGGATTACCAGTGCAGCGATGCGGGCGAGGGTATCGCTGTCGCGCACCCGCTGGCCGTCGGCATCCAGGTAGATGAAGCGCCCCCGCCAGCGCCGCCGGGTCAGGCCCGGCTGGCTGTCGTCGACGTAGTGCAGGGTGCGCGGCAGGGGGCAGTCAAGCATGGCTGGCAGGCCTCGATCAGGTCACTGATCAATGGACATCAGCCACGGGGCCGATGCTCAGCCCAGCAACGCCACCGACTTGATCTGGGCGAACAGCACCTGGCCCGGGTGCAGGCCGAGCTGGTCTGCCGAGAAGCGGGTGATGCGTGCGAGCAAGGCGTTGCCGCCGGCATCCAGGCTGACCAGCACATGGGCCGGGTTGGCGGCCGGGCGGCTTTCGCGCACGCGCACCGGCAATCGGTTGAGGATGCTCGAAGTACTGTCGGCTGCCAGGGCCAGGCTGACGTCACGAGCCTGCACCTTGACCCGCAAGGTGCTGCCCATCGCCTGGGCCGGGTAGGCGATGCGCAACAGTGGCCCATCGTTGCCGGGCAGGCGCAGTTCGAGCAGGTCGTAGTGCGGGTCGTGCCCCACCACCAGGCCCTCGAACACCACGCCAGCATCCTCGCCCTCGGCCAGCGACAGGTCGAGACGGGCCAGGGTTTCGCCGATCGGGCCGCTGGCCACTGCCTGGCCTTGCTCCAGCAACACCAGGTGGTCGGCCAGCCGCGCCACTTCCTCCTGGGCATGGCTGACATACACCAGCGGGATGTCCAGTTCGTCGTGCAGGCGTTCCAGGTAGGGCAGGATTTCGCGCTTGCGCGGCCCGTCGAGGGCAGCCAGCGGCTCGTCCATCAACAGCAGGCGCGGGCTGCTGAGCAGGGCGCGGGCAATGCCCACCCGCTGTGCCTCGCCACCGGACAAGGTTGCCGGCCGGCGTGCCAGCAAGTGGCCGATGCCCAGCAACTGGCAGGCCTGGTCGAGGCTGACCTTGCGCTCGGCAGCGGCCACCCGGCGCCAGCCGAACTCCAGGTTGCCGCGTACCGACAGGTGCGGGAACAGGCTGGCCTCCTGGAACACGTAACCCACCGGGCGCAGGTGTGGTGCCTGGAAGTAGCCACGGGCGCTGTCTTCCCAGACTTCGCCGTTGACCTCGATGTAGGCGCTGGCGGCCCGTTCCAGCCCGGCCAGGCAACGCAGGCAGCTGGTCTTGCCAGAGCCGGAGTGGCCGAACAGCGCGCTGATGCCGCGCCCGGGCAGGTGCAGGTCGACGTCCAGGGTGAAGTCGTCGCGCGCCAGTTTCAGGCGCGCCACAATCGATGCGCTCATATCAGCTCCAGCCAGCCTTGCCGCGGCGCCCAGCGTACAGCAGGAGCAGCACCAGGAACGAGAACACCAGCATGGCACCGGCCAGCCAGTGTGCTTGCGAATAGGCCATGGCCTCGACATGGTCGAAAATCTGCACCGAGACCACGCGTGTCTTGTCGGGGATGTTGCCGCCAATCATCAACACCACGCCGAACTCGCCCACGGTGTGGGCGAAACCGAGGATGCTGGCGGTGATGAAGCCCGGGCGGGCCAACGGCAGCACCACGTGGACGAAGGTATCCCAGGGGCTGGCGCGCAGTGTGGCGGCCACTTCCAGCGGGCGCTGGCCAATGGCGCCGAAGGCATTCTGCAGCGGCTGGACCACGAACGGCATGGAGTAGATCACCGAGCCGATCACCAGGCCGGTGAAGCTGAACACCACGCTGCCCAGGCCCAGCGCCTGGGTCGCCTGGCCCAGCCAGCCATGCGGGCCGAGGGCGATCAGCAGGTAGAAGCCGATAACCGTGGGTGGCAGCACCAGCGGCAAGGCCACCACCGCGCCCACCGGCCCACGCAGCCACGAGCGCGTGCGCGCCAGCCACCAGGCGATGGGCGTGCCGATGATCAGCAGGATCAGGGTGGTCAGGCTGGCCAGTTTCACGGTCAGCCAGATGGCACCCAGGTCACTGGCGTCCAGTGGCATCAGATTTCATAACCGTAGGATTTGATCACTGCCGCGGCTTTCGGGCCTTTCAGGTAGTCGACCAGGGCCTTGGCGGCGGGGTTGTCCTTGCCTTTTTCGAGGATTACCGCGTCCTGGCGGATGGGCACGTGCAGGGTCGAGGGAACGATCCAGGCCGAACCGCTTTCGACCTTGCCGTCCTTGTAGATTTGCGACAGGGCGACAAAGCCCAGCTCGGCATTGCCGGTGGAGACGAACTGGAACGCCTGGGTGATGTTCTGCCCTTCGACCAGCTTGGGCTTGGTGGTTTCGGTCAGTTTCAGCTTGTCCAGCACCTGGGTGGCGGCCAGGCCGTAGGGAGCGGTTTTCGGGTTGGCGATGGACAGGTGCTTGAACTGGTTCTTCTTCAGCACTTCGCCGTTGGCGTCGACATAGCCGGGCGTGGCCGACCACAGGGCCAGGGTGCCGATGGCGTAGGTGAAGCGCGAGCCCGGGACAATGGCCTTTTCCTGCTCGAGCTTGGCCGGGGTGCTGTCGTCGGCAGCCAGGAATACCTCGAACGGCGCCCCGTTCTTGATTTGTGTGTAGAACTGGCCGGTGGCGCCATAGGCGGCGACCAGCTTGTGGCCGGTGTCTTTTTCGAAGTCCTTGGCAATGGCCTGGATGGGGGCTGTGAAGTTCGCTGCGACCGCGACCTGGACTTCATCGGCCCAGGCAGTGTTGAAGGCGAGCAGGCTGGCCAGGGCGGTGGCAGCCAGGTGGGACGGGCGGATACGCATGAAGACAGTTCCTTGGGGGTTATCGTTATAGCCTGAACTATATAGCGATAGGCCATGGGCCGGGAAGGGGGCAAGGTCATGCGTAAGCAGGCCAGGCCCTTTCGCGGGTAAACCCGCTCCCACAGGGTCGCCCCAATATTCGAATTGTGGGAGCGGGTTCACCCGCGAAGAGGCCGAGCCTGCTTATGCAGAAGCCTGGCAGCCGACCAAGGCCAGCGCCTTTTCGGCAATCTCCCGGGTCAGCTCGCCCGCCGGCGTATGCCTGCCCAGCCGCAACGCCTGCCCCGACCACAGGTTGCTGAAATCGCTATTGCCCTGCGGATCCGTAATCGCCCGCAAAGGCATCAGCGCTCCGCCGGCCAGTGGGAAGCGTGGCGCAAGGTCGCTCATCGGCCCCAGCTCACGCATGATGCGGTTGTTGATGCCGCGCGCCGGTCGGCCGGTGAACAGGTTGGTCAGCGCCGTGTCGCTGGCGGGTGCGCTGTCCAGGGCCTGGCGATGCGCCGGCGAGACCTTGGCCTCGGGGCAGAACAGGTACGCCGTTCCGATCTGCACTGCCGAAGCACCCAAGGCCAGTGCCGCCAACAGGCCGCGGTGGTCAGCAATGCCGCCGGCGGCAATCACCGGCACGCTGACCGCATCGGCCACCTGTGGCACCAGGGCGAAGGTGCCGATCTGGCTGGTGATATCGTCGCTGAGGAACATGCCGCGATGGCCGCCCGCTTCATAGCCCATGGCAATGATCGCATCACAGCCGTGTTGCTCCAGCCACACGGCTTCCTCTACGGTGGTGGCGCTGGACAGCACCTTGGCACCGCTGGCCTTTACCCGTTGCAGCAGGTCGGCCTTGGGCAGGCCGAAGTGGAAACTCACCACCTCCGGGCGCAGTTGCTCGACCAACTGGCAGCTCTGTTCGTCGAAAGGCGCGCGGTTGGACACCGGCGTGGGCGCCGCGAAGTCTGCGCCCACTTCGCTGTAATAGGGTTCGAGCGCCTGCTTCCAGCGTGCATCGCGCTCGGCATCGGGCGCTGGCGGCTGGTGGCAGAAGAAGTTCAGGTTCAACGGGCGGCCCGGGCAGCCGGCGCGGAAGGCGGCGATCTCGGCGCGCATCTGGTCGCCCGTGAGCATGGCGCAGGGCAGGGCGCCCAAACCGCCCGCCAGGCCCACGGCAATGGCCATGCCCGAGCCCGTCGCGCCGGCCATGGGGGCCTGCAGAATGGGCAACTCGATGCCCAGCAGGTCGAGGATGCGGCGGTCGGGCCAGTGGCTCATGCGGTTCTCCTTGCGCGGGCGAGCGGCGGGGCGGGTTCTTACAAGGCTTTGCTGACCTGGATGTCGCTGATCTTGTCGGCGTCTTCGCCGTGAATCTTGCGCAGGGCTTCCAGGGCTTGTTCGAGGGAGGCGTCGGGCATCAGTGCGAAGTCCCAGCGGCGCTGGCCGTCGAGCTTGTACTTGATGACGTACTTGGTGGTCTGGGTCATGGTGGCCTTATCTGAGTTTCGACGATGAACGACGGACGATCTTGATCTTGTGGGTCAAGGTTGGCTTGCGGGTGACCGAGATCGGGCGGGATGTCACGGTATCGATGGTGATGTTCCAGAAACCGGTGCTGGGCACGGTGATCTTCGCCGGGAACTTGTCGAAATGGCCACCGTGGTAGGTGTGACGGCCGCCGTTCTTGAAGCTGCGGAAGTTGGCGTCGTTCATCAGGCGGATATTGCAGCGCTGGGAGCACTCGATGACGACGATGTCGTCCTCGTTCAGGTGCTCGCGCTGGTGTACGAATTTCATGTGATGCTCCGCAAGGATTGGTTCTGCAAAGGCGAAAGATACCACGATGTCGGGTTACACTGCCGCGCTGTTCCGCCAGGCGTAGATAAATCTGCCAAAGCAGGGAGCAAAACAGCCTGGCTGTGGTCGAAGCGGATTCTTGAAGGCAGAGGTGCTGCAAATGAAGTGGATGGTGGCGGCGTTGGCGGTGACGCTGGGTGGCTGTGTGAGTGTTACGGAACTGGAACAGTCGCGTGAAACGCTGGATGTGATCTCCGGCAAGTCCCCGCGCGCGTATGCCGATTGCGTCAAGCAGAAGCTGGCCGATAGTCGCGACCCGCTGGTGGAAGAGCAGCGTGGTGATGGCCTGCGGCTGATCGTGCCGCAGAAGATCAGCTCGGGCGTGGGCCCGGCGGCGCTGGTGGATATCGACAAGCGTGGCAGCGGCAGCAGCATCAAGCTGCACGAGCGGCTGAACAACTTCCCGCTGCGCCTGGGCGACGTGCGCACCGCAGCCACCCAATGCATCTCCGGTAGTTGATCCAGGGCAACTGATCACGCTCCTTTTGCTTATATGTTTTAGGCCTAAGCATATAACAATAGAAAAGGAGATTCGTGATGACACCGTTGAGTCGCGTCGTGATCGGCAGTCTGCTGATCCTGGCCTGGCCCGCGGCGCATGCCGCCGATGGCCAGAAAGTCTTCACCCAGGGCGGGGCCAACCCCGCCGCCATGGCTTGCCTGGGTTGCCATGGCCCGGACGGCAAGGGCATTGCCGCTGCCGGCTTCCCACGCCTGGCCGGGCTGCCGGCCACTTACCTCAGCAAGCAATTGCATGATTGGCGCAACGGCAGCCGCAAGCAGCCGGTGATGGAGCCGCTTGCCAAGGCCCTGAGCGAGGATGAAATCAAGGCTGTCAGCACCTATCTGGCCAGCCTGCCGGCAGACCCTGCAGGCGACCTGCGTCGCCAGCAGATTGCCGATGACCCCACCACCCGCATGGCCCTGTACGGTGACTGGAGCCGGCAGATTCCTGGTTGCGTGCAATGCCATGGCCCGGGCGGTGGCGGGGTTGGCGAACACTTCCCGCCCTTGGCCGGCCAGCCCGCCAGTTACCTGGTGGCGCAGCTCAATGCCTGGCGTGACGGCACCCGCAGCAATGACCCCAACCAGCTGATGGTCGGTGTGGCCAAGGCCATGACCGATGACGAGATCAAGGCCGTTGCCGAGTTCTTCGCCCGCCCCGCCAGCCAGGAGGTCAAGCCATGAAACCGATGATTCCAGCCCTGCTGCTGCTGGCCATGGGCAGCGCCCAGGCCGCCCAGATCGCCATGGAAGACCAGTCGCAGTTGAAAGTCCCTGGCGTGCAGGCTGCGCCACAGTTCGTGCCGCCAGCGGAAAGCGAGTTGCCTGCCAATGCCTTTGGCAAGATGGTGCGCGAGGGGCATGCCTTGTTCGTCGACACCCGCAGGTTGATGCCTGAGGCCGTGGGCAATGGCATGAACTGCAGCAACTGCCACCTTGACCAGGGGCGGCTGGCGCATTCCGCGCCGATGTGGGGGGCGTACCCGATGTACCCCGCGTACCGCAAGAAAAACGACAAGGTCAACACCTACGCCGAACGTATCCAGGGCTGCTTCCAGTTCAGCATGAACGGCAAGCCGCCTGCGGCAGACAGCCCGGAGATGACAGCGCTGTCGGTGTATTCGTATTGGCTGTCGACCAAGGCGCCGACTGGCGTGGAGATTGCCGGGCGAGGCTACCCGGAGGTGCCGCAACCCAAGGGCGGGTACGACTTCAAGCGCGGCCAGCAGGTTTACCGCGAGCAGTGTGCGATCTGCCACGGCGACAACGGCGAGGGGCAGAAGGTAGCGGGCGAGTATGTGATGCCGCCGCTGTGGGGCAAGGACTCCTACAATTGGGGGGCCGGCATGCACCGCATCAACACCGCAGCGTCGTTCATCAAGTACAACATGCCGCTGGGCAAGCCGGGCAGCCTGAGTGACCAGCAGGCCTGGGACGTGGCGGCCTGGGTCAACCGCCATGAACGGCCGCAGGATCCGCGGCTGGTGGAAGGCTCCATCGAGAAGACGCGGGTAAAGTTCCACGCCAATGACGGGGTGAACCTGTATGGGCAGAAGGTCGATGGGGTGTTGATCGGGCAGGGCACGGGTAGCTGATGTATTGCCTGTGCCGGCCTCTTCGCGGGTAAACCCGCTCCCACAGGTACTGCACAGCATTCAGAGCCTGTGGTGATCCTTGTGGGAGCGGGTTTACCCGCGAAGAGGCCAGTACAGGCAACCCCGATTTCCTGTCATCGAACGGTCATGGATGACAGCAATATTTACGATCCCTCGGAACTATCTACACTGGGTTATCTCTATCTTCCCATCGATCGGCCACAGGTAGGGCATTGTAAGGTGACTGCCGCCTGATTAGACTGCGCCGAATTCCACAGGCCTAGCCTTTTGTAAGGACGTATATGATCAAAAAATGCTTGTTCCCGGCAGCCGGTTACGGCACCCGCTTCCTGCCCGCTACCAAAGCCATGCCCAAGGAAATGCTGCCGGTGGTCAACAAGCCACTGATCCAGTATGGCGTTGAAGAGGCACTGGATGCCGGTCTGAACGAGATCTCCATCGTCACCGGGCGCGGCAAGCGTGCTTTGGAAGACCACTTCGACATCAGCTACGAGCTGGAAAACCAGATCAAGGGCACCGACAAGGAAAAATACCTGGTTGGTATCCGTCGCCTGCTCGACGAGTGCTCGTTCTCCTACACCCGCCAGACCGAAATGAAAGGCCTGGGCCACGCCATCCTGACTGGCCGCCCGCTGATCGGCGACGAGCCGTTCGCCGTGGTGCTGGCGGACGACCTGTGCGTGAACCCGGAAGGTGACGGCGTACTGACCCAGATGGTCAAGCTGTACAACCAGTTCCGTTGCTCGATCGTCGCCATCCAGGAAGTCGATCCGCAGGAAACCAACAAGTACGGCGTGATCGCCGGCGACATGATCCGTGACGACATTTTCCGCGTCACCAACATGGTCGAGAAGCCAAAGCCGGAAGATGCCCCGTCGAACCTGGCGATCATCGGTCGCTACATCCTGACCCCGGACATCTTCGACATCATCGCCAACACCGAGCCGGGCAAAGGTGGCGAGATCCAGATCACCGACGCCCTGATGCAACAGGCGCAGAACGGCTGCGTGATCGCCTACAAGTTCAAAGGCAAGCGTTTCGACTGCGGTGGCGCCGAGGGCTACATCGACGCGACCAACTTCTGCTTCGAGAACTACTACAAGACTGGCAAGGCTTACTGATAAGCCGCTACTTGTATCAAAGCTGATAACTGGGGCTGCTTTGCAGCCCTTCGCGGGCACGCCCGCTCCTACAGGTACTGTGCAGGCCTTCAAGGTTGTGCCGGTACTGTGGGAGCGGGCGGGCCCGCGAAGGGGCGCAAAGCGGCCCCAGTGCGTTATGCTGGGCGCCTGCCTAGGAGAGTGAATACATGGCCTACGATTTTGATCTGTTCGTGATTGGTGCCGGGTCCGGCGGTG
This sequence comes from Pseudomonas sp. PsB, assembly GCF_043658375.1. Classification (NCBI taxonomy): domain Bacteria; kingdom Pseudomonadati; phylum Pseudomonadota; class Gammaproteobacteria; order Pseudomonadales; family Pseudomonadaceae; genus Pseudomonas; species Pseudomonas sp. PsB. The sequence continues at coordinate 103,114 of NZ_JBIGLU010000019.1, forward strand.
TGCGCGCGGCGCGGTTTGCCGCCGGCTTCGGCGCAAAGGTGGCAGTGGCCGAGAGCCGCTACCTGGGCGGTACCTGCGTCAACGTGGGTTGCGTGCCGAAAAAACTGCTGGTGTACGGCGCACACGTCGCCGACGAACTGGAGCAGGCCGCAGGCTTCGGCTGGACCCTGGAAGAAGGGCATTTCGACTGGGGCACCCTGATTGCCAACAAGAACCGGGAAATCGAGCGCCTCAACGGCATCTACCGCAACCTGCTGGTCAACAGCGGGGTCGCCCTGCTGCAGGGGCATGCGCGCCTGACCGGTGCCAACGAAGTGGAAGTGGACGGCCAGCGCTACACCGCCGAGCACATCCTAATCGCTACCGGTGGCTGGCCACAGGTGCCGGACATTCCGGGCAAGGAACTTGCCATCACCTCCAACGAAGCCTTCTACCTCAAGGACCTGCCACGCCGGGTGCTGGTGGTGGGCGGTGGCTACATCGCCGTCGAGTTCGCCGGCATCTTCCAGGGCCTGGGGGCGGCTACCACGCTGCTGTACCGTGGCGACCTGTTCCTGCGTGGCTTCGACGGTTCGGTGCGCACGCACCTGAAGGAAGAACTGGAAAAGCGCGGCCTCGACCTGCAGTTCAACGCCGACATCCAGCGCATCGACAAGCTCGAGGACGGCAGCCTGAAGGCCACCCTCAAGGATGGCCGCGAGCTGGTCACCGATTGCGTGTTCTATGCCACCGGCCGGCGCCCGATGCTGGACAACCTGGGCCTGGAAAACACCGGTGTCGAACTGGATGCACGCGGTTACATTCGGGTTGACCAGCAGTACCAGACCACCGCGCCGTCGATCCTGGCCATTGGCGACGTGATTGGCCGCGTGCAATTGACTCCGGTGGCTCTGGCCGAGGGCATGGCCGTGGCCCGGCGCCTGTTCAAGCCCGAGCAATACCGCCCTGTGGACTACCAGAACATACCCACCGCGGTATTCAGCCAGCCGCCCATCGGCACCGTGGGCCTGACCGAGGAGCAGGCGCTGGAGGCCGGGCACAAGGTGCAGGTATTCGAGAGCCGCTTCCGTGCGATGAAACTGACCCTGACCGACATCCAGGAAAAGACCCTGATGAAGCTGGTGGTCGATGCCGAGACCGACAAGGTGCTGGGCTGCCACATGGTTGGCCCCGACGCCGGCGAGATCATCCAGGGCCTGGGCGTTGCCCTGAAGGCCGGTGCGACCAAGCAGCAGTTCGACGAAACCATTGGCGTGCACCCGACCGCGGCCGAAGAGTTCGTGACCATGCGCACAGCGACACGCTGATCCCAACGGAACGCATACCGTTGTAGGAGCGGCCTTGTGTCGCGATGGGCTGCGAAGCAGCCCCAGTATTTCTGCAATCGTGAGATACACAGGGGCTGCTTCGCAGCCCATCGCGACACAAGGCCGCTCCTACAGGAGTGATCCGACCATGGAGTCAGGAGGTACGACCCCGCAATCCTTTGCTCAGCCCATTCCCTTCTATTAATTATCCTCGGTTATAGCCAAAACCAATCACAAGCATGAGCTTTGCCAATGAGCCTTTGTCGGGACCAGCGGTTAGGATTCTCTCCATCAACTGATTCCAACCCCATGAAGGAGCGTCTCTCATGCCAATCATCAACAGCCAGGTCAAACCGTTCAACGCCACCGCCTACCACAAGGGCGAGTTCGTCCAGGTCAGCGAAGCCGACCTGAAAGGCAAGTGGTCTGTCGTGTTCTTCTACCCGGCCGACTTCACCTTCGTCTGCCCGACCGAACTGGGTGACCTTGCTGACAACTACGCCGAGTTCCAGAAGCTGGGCGTGGAAATCTACGGCGTGTCCACCGATACCCACTTCACCCACAAAGCCTGGCACGACACTTCGGACACCATCGGCAAGATCCAGTACCCGCTGATCGGTGACCCGACCCACGTCATCTCGCGCAACTTCGATGTGCTGATCGAAGAAGCCGGCCTGGCCGATCGTGGTACCTTCGTGATCAACCCGGAAGGCCAGATCAAGATCGTCGAACTGAACGACGGTGGTGTAGGCCGCGATGCTGCCGAACTGCTGCGCAAGGTGAAGGCTGCCCAGTACGTTGCCGCTCACCCAGGCGAAGTTTGCCCGGCCAAGTGGAAAGAAGGCGAAGCCACCCTGGCTCCATCGCTGGACCTGGTCGGCAAGATCTAATTTTCGCCCGATAAGCGCCTGCGCGACGACCATGCTGCGTTGAAAACAGGCTCGGAATGCTCATTGACAACCTGTCAACTCCGCTTCCTCGCCTGTTTTCGCCTTGCCTGATCGCCGCGCAGGCACTTCTCGAACGAAAATCCGATCATGCGCATGTCGCGGGCGGTAGCCAGCCGCCAAAGCTGAAGTACCTACCGCCCCGTAGAAGCGCCCGGGCGACCTCGCCTGGGCGTTTTTGTATCCGAGTTTTGAAAAAGGAATCGCCCGTATGTTGGACGCCACGCTTAAATCGCAACTGAAAACCTACCTGGAGCGGGTCACCCAGCCGATCGAGATCGTTGCCTCCCTCGACGACGGCGCGAAATCCCGCGAATTGCACGATCTGCTGGTGGAAATTGCCAGCTTGTCGAACCTTATTACCTTCAGCGCGGACGGCAGCGATGCCCGTCGTCCATCGTTCTCGCTGAACCGCCCGGGAGCCGACATAAGCCTGCGCTTCGCCGGCATCCCCATGGGCCACGAATTCACCTCGCTGGTGCTGGCACTGCTGCAAGTCGGTGGCCACCCGTCCAAGGCCAGTGCCGAAGTGATCGAACAGATCCAGGCTCTGGAAGGCGAGTTCACCTTCGAAACCTACTTCTCGCTGTCGTGCCAGAACTGCCCGGACGTGGTCCAGGCACTGAACCTGATGGCGGTGCTCAACCCCAACGTGCGCCACGTGGCCATCGACGGCGCGCTGTTCCAGGCGGAAGTGGAATCGCGCAAGATCATGGCGGTGCCGAGCATCTACCTGAACGGCGAAGTGTTCGGCCAGGGCCGCATGGGCCTGGAAGAAATCCTCGGCAAGATCGACACCAACGCAGCCGGTCGCCAGGCCGAGAAGATCAACGCCAAGGACGCCTTCGACGTGCTGGTGGTCGGTGGTGGCCCAGCCGGCGCTTCGGCAGCCATCTATGCCGCGCGTAAAGGCATCCGCACCGGTATCGCGGCCGAGCGTTTCGGCGGCCAGGTGCTCGATACCCTGGCCATCGAGAACTTCATCTCGGTACAGGAAACCGAAGGGCCGAAGCTGGCCACGGCGCTGGAAGAGCACGTCAAGCAGTACGATGTGGACATCATGAACCTGCAGCGCGGTGAAGCGCTGATCCCGGCCACCGATGGCGGCCTGCACGAAGTACGCCTGGCTGGCGGCGCCTCGCTCAAGGCCAAGACCGTGATCCTGGCAACCGGTGCCCGCTGGCGTGAAATGAACGTGCCGGGCGAGCAGGAATACCGCGCCCGTGGCGTGGCCTACTGCCCGCACTGCGACGGCCCGCTGTTCAAGGGCAAGCGCGTGGCGGTGATCGGTGGTGGCAACTCGGGTGTGGAAGCGGCCATCGACCTGGCGGGTATCGTCGCCCAGGTAACGTTGATCGAGTTCGACAGCCAGCTGCGTGCCGATGCGGTACTGCAGCGCAAGTTGCACAGCCTGCCGAACGTGAAGGTGATCACCAGTGCGCTGACCACCGAAGTGCTGGGCAATGGCGAAAAGGTGACCGGCCTGCGCTACAAGGACCGCACCACCGACCAGCAGCATGAAGTGGCGCTGGAAGGCATCTTCGTGCAGATCGGCCTGCTGCCGAACACCGACTGGCTGAAAGGCACCGTCGAGCTGTCGCCGCGTGGCGAGATCATCGTCGATGCCAAGGGCCAGACCAGCATCCCGGGTGTGTTTGCGGCGGGTGACGTGACGACTGTGCCGTACAAGCAGATCGTGATTGCGGTGGGTGAGGGGGCCAAGGCATCGCTGGCGGCCTTTGACCACCTGATCCGCACTTCGGCACCGGCGTAAGCCCGTACCGGCTCTTCGCGGCTAAAGCCGCTCCCACAGGTACTGCGCAGATTTTGCAAACTGTGCAGATCCCTGTAGGAGCGGCTTTAGCCGCGAAAGGGCCGGTACAAGCAAAGCAATAACCGAGGATGTCTATGATTACTGCAGACACCCTCAGGAATCACACCCATGACCCTGATCAGCCGCGAACCCTGGTGGCTAGTCCCCCCAAAGCCCGGGCAGCAAGAGCAGGACCTGCACTGGGGCTACCTGGAAATCTACGCCGACGGCCGCACCGTGTTCGTCGACCAGCGCCCCAGTGACCGGGAGTTGGCCGAGCGCAAGAGCTGCCGCAACTTCCCCGACCCCGAGCCGTGACGGCTCAGCCTTCCAGTTCGGCCAGGCGTGCCTCCAGCGCCGCGATGCGCGCTTCGAGGGCTTCGATGCGCTCTTCCGACACATTGCCACCGCTGCTGCGTGCCCCGCCTTCCTGCTGCCGTGCAGCCAGGATCGCCTCGATTTCCGCCGGGTCGCCCAAGGCATGGGTGTAACGGTCTTCGCGCTGGCCGGCCTGGCGTGGCAGGTGCAAGGCCAGGCCGCGCGAAATCAGGCGCTCCAGCTGGTGCTGGATCTGCTCGGTGTCGTCGAAGTCGTGCAGGCGGTTGCTGCGGGTCAGCAGTTCGTTGAGGGTTTGCGGCCCGCGCAGGAACATCAGGCCCATCAGCACCAGTTGCGCCGGCACCAGCTCCAGCGCCTTGTCCACCCGTTGTTCCCAGCGGTCGGCGCGGCTGCCCATCTGCAGGCGGGTCATGTCTTGCCCCTCGAGGGCGCGCAGGGCCTGGCCGACCTGGCCTTGGGTGAGGTTCATCACCGGCTCGCGACTGGTCTTCTGGTTGCAGGCCAGGACCAGGGCGTTGAGGGTCAGCGGGTAGCTTTCCGGGCTGGTGGCCTGCTTCTCGATCAGCGAGCCGAGAATACGGATCTCGATGCTGTTGAAGCGGCCTTCGCCGGCGGTTTCGTGTTCTGACATGGCCCTGTCTCATTGCTGGGGAAAGGCCACTAGGGTAGGTAATGCCATCGTGTTAGGCAATTGGCACCTGTGGGAGCGGGTTCACCCGCGAACACCGGCGCAGCCGGTGCCATGCACCGCGTCGTCTGATTCGCGGGTGAACCCGCTCCCACAGGGCCCCGGCAAACTCAGGCTTTACGCTCTTCAGCCTGGCACGCCGCCGCTGTAAACAGCACATCGGTCGAAGAATTCAGCGCCGTCTCGGCCGAGTCCTGCAGCACGCCGATGATGAAGCCAACCGCCACTACCTGCATGGCAATTTCGCTAGGGATGCCAAACAGGCTGCACGCCAGCGGAATCAGCAGCAGCGAGCCACCGGCCACACCCGAGGCGCCGCAGGCACAGACCGCCGCCACCACGCTGAGCAGCACGGCGGTCGGCAGGTCCACCGGAATACCCAGGGTATGTACAGCCGCGAGCGTCAGCACGGTAATGGTGATGGCGGCACCGGCCATGTTGATGGTCGCACCCAGAGGGATCGACACCGAGTAGGTGTCTTCATGCAGGCCAAGGCGCTCCGACAGGGCCAGGTTGACCGGGATGTTGGCCGCCGAGCTACGGGTGAAGAACGCGGTGATACCGCTTTCGCGCAGGCACAGCAGGGTCAGCGGGTAGGGGTTGCGGCGGATTTTCCAATACACGATCAGCGGGTTCATCACCAGCGCCACGAACAGCATGCAGCCGATCAGCACCGCCAGCAGGTGCAGGTAGCCGAGCAGGGCGTCCAGGCCCGACTGGGCCAGCGTGGCGCTGACCAGGCCGAAGATGCCCAGCGGGGCGAAGCGGATGACCACGCGCACGATCAGGGTCACGCCATTGGACAGGTCCTCGACCACGGTGCGGGTGGTTTCGCCGGCATGGCGCAGGGCCACGCCCAGGCCGATGGCCCAGGTCAGCACACCGATGAAGTTGGCGTTGAGCAGGGCGTTGATCGGGTTGTCGACCGCACTCAGCAGCAGGTTCTGCAGCACCTCGGTGATGCCGCCCGGCGCGCTCAGCGTAGCGTCGCCGGTGCTCAGCACCAGGTTCGACGGGAACAGCATGCTGGCAACCACCGCGACTACCGCGGCGCCGAAGGTACCCAACAGGTACAGCCAGAGGATCGGGCGGATGTGGGTTTCCTGGCCGTGGCGGTGGTTGGCGATCGAGGCCATGACCAGGATGAACACCAGCACGGGTGCCACCGCCTTGAGGGCGCTGACGAACACCTTCCCGAGGAAGGCCATGTCGCGGGCGATGGCGGGCGCGAGCAGGGCCAGGGCGATGCCGGCGATCAGGCCGATGACGATCTGCGTCACCAGGCTGGTGCGGTTGAGGAAGCGGAGGACGGGGGTCATGTGCAGCGATATCCCAGCATGTTCAAAAAGGGCGCGACTTTACCATAGACCTTCGTCGAGCAGGGCGGCCTGAAGAAGTCAGCGCCCGCGCCGCCGCGACACCCGCGCCTCGATGTTCTTGCGCCCGATCAGCAGCGGCGGCTTCTCCACTACCGGCTCGTCCGCCAGCCACTTGTACATCACCAGGCAGTCCACCAGCCCCAGGCGGGCATGGCGGTAGGCCTTGGGCAGGCGGCCAACGGTTTCGAAGCCCAGCTTGTGCCACAGCGCCACTGCCACCTCATTGGTGGCCACCACCGAGTTGAACTGCAGGGCCAGAAAGCCCTCCTGGCGTGCCTGTTTCTGGGAGTGTTCGCACATCAACCGCGCAACGCCGCGGCCGCGTGCCGCTTCACAGACCATGTAGCCGCAATTGCCCACGTGCCCACCAGGCCCGGCGGCATTGGCCTTGAGGTAATACGAACCCAGCATCGCGCCGTCTTCCTCGGCCACGAATGTGCGCACGGGCAGTTCCAGCCACAGCTGGCGGGCCTGATCGAAGCTGAGGGCCGGGTCGAATGCGTAGGTTTCACGGGCCTGTACGACGGCCTGGAAGGTGGGCCAGAAGCGTTCGAAGTCTTCCGGTGTCATGGGGCGGATGTGGATCATGCGGGTTCCTGCAAGGGCTGGGCCGCCCAGTCTGGGTGGCGCGGCGCCGTCGCGCAAGGGCGGCGACGCCAATTGCGCTCAGCCGTTGGCCTTGCCCACCGCATCCATGGCACGTGCCGAGTAGACCAGCGCGGCACCGGCGTTCATCGCCACGGCCACGCCAAGGGCCTCGGCGATTTCCTCGCGGCTGGCGCCGTGCTTGACGGCCTGCTGCGAATGCACCGCGATGCAGCCATCGCAGCGTGTGGTCACGGCCACGGCGAGGGAGATCAGCTCGCGGGTCTTGGCGTCCAGGTGGTTGGTCTTGGCCCCTGCGCCGCTGGCGGTCATGTAGCCGGCCACGGTGTCAGGGGAAAGCTGCTTGAGATCGCCGATGCCGGCCATCAACTGCTTACGGTAGGCGTCCCAGTCCATCATGCTCATCGTCTTCACCTTGGGGAGGTTGCGAGTGGAGCTTTCAGGCTAGTCGAAGAGTGGAAAGTGTGAGGCTTGTACTTTGGTTGGTTGCGCGCAGGCCTTTTGGCTGCGCGCAACCACACCGATCAGATGTAGATGAACACCAGCACCAACGCCGCGACGAATGCCCACTTCTCCAGGTAGTAACGCGTGCGGTTGCGCTTCTTCATCGCCTTGCCACGTTCGCGGATCTTGTAGATGCGGGTGAACAGACGGTTGATGCCACCGGTCTTGTCGCCGGCATCATTGGGTGCGGCGGCAGCGGCCATGACGTTGCGGCTGAACCAGCGGTTGAACGCGGTCGCCCAGCGGTACTTGAGCGGGCGTTCAACGTCGCAGAACAGGATGATGCGGTTGTGCTCGGTGGTATTGGCCGCGTAGTGGATGTAGGTCTCGTCGAAGACCACGCCCTCGCCATCGCGCCAGGAATACTTCTCACCGTCCACGTCGATGTAGCAACCGTCGTCGTTCGGCGTGTCCAGGCCCAGGTGGTAGCGGTACGAACCGGCATACGGGTCACGGTGGCGCACCAGCTTGGCGCCCGGCGGCAGGGTGGCGAACATGGCGGCCTTGACCGTGCCGATGCCTTTGAGCAACTCGGTGGTGCGTGGGCACAGGGTCATCGCCGACGGGTGGCTTTCGCCGTACCACTTCAGGTAGAAGCGCTTCCAGCCGGTCTTGAAGAATGAGTTGAAACCGACATCATCGTAATTGTCGGACTTCTTGATTTCGCCCACATGCAGCAGTTGCTGGGCTTCCTCGCGGATTTCCTGCCAATGGTCCTGCAGCGTCTGCAGTTCGGGGAAGGCCTCCACCGGCAGGTACGGCTTTGCAGGGTGCCGGGAAAACAGGTACAGGAAGCTGTTGACCGGGGCCAGGAAGCTGGAGTGGTCGCCCAACTGACGGGTCAGCTTGTGGCGAACGCGACCGCGCAGGTGAACATAGGCGATCGAGAGGGCGAAGATGAGTACGAGTGCAATTTTCATGGACGTTTACTTGTCGAAAAATGGCCATGCGCCATGGCATTAGCCCGCCAGCATAAACAATCATGGGGGTAGTTTGTACTTATTGTTACGAAACGACGGGGCGACTTAGGTTTAATGCCCGGTAGCCTTGCGCAAACGTTTCATGTTCAGGAGTTCGTATGATTCAGGACGTACGCCCCAGCGGTACCCCCTTCAAGCGGCTGTTCTTTGCCTTGCCGGTCAGCGATGCCCAGCGCCGCGCCCTGGCCCAGTGGCGGCGTGGCTTGAACCTGCGCAGCGGCAGGCCAGTGCCGGCTGCCAACTTCCATGTAACAATGCTGTTCCTTGGCGATGTGGATACCGCCCAGGTGCCGGCAATTTGTGCGGCGGTCGACCAGCTGGCCCTACCGGCCACGTCACCACGGCTGTTACTGGACCGTTTGCAGGTGTGGCAGCGGGCCAGCGCCCTGGTGCTGGAGGCGCAGCAGACCCCACCGGCCCTGTTGCAACTGGTGTACAGCTTGCAGCAGGCGCTGCTGCCGTTGGGGGTGGAAGCGGCCGACCGTGAGTATCGCCCGCACCTAACGCTGGCCAGGGACTACCGCGGCCAGCCGCCAGAGGCCAGCAGCGCGCCGGATTTCTACCTCGCCGCCCGCCATTTCACACTGTACGAGTCGCGCAAGGGCGCTTACTGGCCATTGGCGCAGTGGCCGCTTTCGAGCTGATCCAGGCTGCGGCCGGCATTGTGGGTGTTGCTGGTAGGCGCCTGCTGGTGGGGGCGGTGGATGCCTTGTGCCAGGCGGCTGCGACGGGGGAGTTGGAGGCCGGGCAGGCCAAGGCCGAATTGCAGGCAGCGATAGTGGCGATGGTCGAGCGGCACTGCACATAACTCATTGAATTAGCAGGGGCCCTGTGGGAGCGGCTTTAGCCGCGAACACCGGCGCAGCCGGTGCCATGCACCGCGTTGGATTCTTCGCGGCTA